>NZ_JAZDRH010000026.1:0-45320 GCF_047470865.1 Pseudomonas sp. F1_0610 | reverse complement strand
ATTAGGTATAGCCCTGATAAAGACTCAGTTCAGTACGTTTCTTATTTAATTCATAATATTCAAATATTTAATGCTCGTGTGCAGAGTTTTCTAGAGTCTAGCCAAATGCGAACTAGTTATGAATCAAAAATTATTGTTGGTAATTTATGCTATATAGATGTATTGGTTAGTAGATTGTTTGATTATTCACGGTATTTATCAAATCTGGACACTAGTGTTCCTAATAGTGAAGATTTTTCTAATTCTTTTAATGCATTTCGTTTTCATATTCTCTCAATTATTGATAATGAAGAGCAGTTTGTTAAAGAGTTTAATAGACCAGTTTTTCAATAAATATAAAACCTTCTTCGAAACCCGCTTCGGCGGGTTTTTTATTGCCTAATGGAAAGTAAAAATGAAAACCAGTAAAGCAGGAATAGAACTTATTAAACGCTGGGAAGGCTGTAAATTAACAGCCTATCAAGATAGCGTCGGCGTTTGGACAATTGGTTACGGCCATACGCGTACAGCAAAGAAAGGAATGACAATTACGCAAGAACAAGCGGATACGTTATTGCTTGAAGATATCACAGAGCATGAAAAATTTATTGCTCGCTATGTAAATGTCACTTTATCGCAAGGGCAGTATGACGCTCTGAGCAGCTTTGTTTTTAACTTGGGCGGTGGCGCATTACAAAAATCAACACTGCTTAAATGTTTGAATGCTCAAGACTATCAAGCTGCAGCAAAAGAGTTTGATAAGTGGGTATACGCTGGCGGGCAAAAGTTAAACGGTTTAGTTAAGCGTCGAGCAGCTGAGCGGAGGATGTTTGAACATGGTATTTAAAAAACTATTCGGCTGGCTGACTGGCAGTGCTGGTCTTGTTGTTTTGGGTGCCTTGTTGCTTTGGTTTGGCTTTGCATCGCCTCGTTTAGATCTAATTGCTCAGCAATTAGATACAGCTCAAGTTGAAGTTAGAAAGCTAGAAGTTGAGCAAGATAAGGCACTGGCTGAACTCGATTTTAAGCGCGAACAACTACGCGAGACTGTAGCTGCAACAGAACAATTTATAAAACTGCAACAGCAACTAGACAAACAAGATCGTCAACAACGGCAGATGATAGAACAGCTAAGGAAGCAAGATGAAACGATTAACAATTATCTTAACCAGCCTGTGCCTGATGCTATTGGCAGGCTGTACGAGCGCAAAGAAACCCGTAATCCAAGTGATTACAGAGCCAACACCGCACCCAAAAATTGAGTGCGTACTACCAGAACGCAAAAAGCCCGAAACAAACGCTGATTTGCTTCGGGCTATTGATGAGTTAGAGCATGCATTGGAGCAATGCTCTAGCAAAGTTTTAGCGTGTATTAATTAGGCATGAACAAAAAAGCAGCCCTGAGCCTGTTTATATAAGGTTAAATCAAAGCATCTATTCTTCTTTGTGCTGAAAAACTAACAAGTCAAAGTGGTATTAGAACTGTGCTCAGAATTTAACGGGATTAAATCTCGCTAGACTCAGCCTCTATTAATGACTGTGCAAACTTAATGCCTTGTCGTGTAATAGAATATTGTGGATTGTTGTTTGTTGGAAATAAGAAGAAACCACAGTTAACAAGTGATTCTAAATCCTCTTGAAGGAAACGTGGTTCGCTTAACATTTCATTAGAAGGCCTTGTATTAAGACCAATAAACTGAAGCTTTTCATCTATTCCTTTTTTAATGCTAAATGCTCCAGTACCATCTTTAAAAATAAATTTTAGGATGTTTTTTGCTTGTATTGATAGCTCAGGGGCTTCTGGATTTATCGCTTTGGCAAGTGTTTGAAATGTAGGAGAATTAATAGCAATAGAAAACATCGCATCTTCTAATGACTTTAGTCGTTCTACGAGCTGTTCATGATTTTGATTAAGTATTGTTTTGATTGATATAGTAGTAGTTTGATTTTGAGTTAGAAATTCTACAACTTGATTATGGTTTTTCTCCGTGAGCCAAGTAATAAAGTCATTAAACTCACCTTGTTGAGTTGCACTTCGATCTGCTTTAAAGGCAGCTAATAAAGATGTAATAGTTGCAAGCGCAGCAGTACCTGTAGTTAGCATCTTGTGCTCCTTCAGTTTAAATTTAGGAGCACTTTATTACATATCGTTTGTCATTTCTACTTTGTTATTCGTGACAATAAATATGCAAAGCAATGACAATCATTAATGTTGATTCTTGATGATGTAAATGAAAAATTTGGCGCAGGAACATTAAGATCAGGTCGCATTAAATTAGAGCAAGAATGGGCGATGAAAAGGCAATTTAAAAGCCCTTGTTACACCACTAAATTTGGTCAGTTTATGATTGCAAAGTGCGAATAATGCGGAAACGATTGCTTAAAATGCGGAAATGATTATTTTAAAAATGGCAGGGGCGGCTGGATTCGAACCAACGCATGCCAGGATCAAAACCTGGTGCCTTACCGCTTGGCGACGCCCCTATAGCTGGCTAAAACGAACTTGCTAGGTAGAAGTGCAAGTTGTTTTTAAAGTGGTGCCTCGGGAGAGACTCGAACTCTCACGTTGTTACCAACGGCGGATTTTGAATCCGCTGCGTCTACCAATTCCGCCACCGAGGCATGGCGGCGCAGTATAGAGATGAAAAACTAGCTAGTCAAATGTTTTTACATGGTTTTTATAGGTTATTTCCGTTAAGCTTGCAGCCCCGAAAAAGTGTTATTGATCATGCTAGTTTCAGATTTTAATTTCCAGCTTCCTGATGAGCTTATTGCTCACTATCCTTTGACTGAGCGTAGAGCGAGTCGTCTTTTGCTGTTAGATGGCCCAACAGGAGAGCTTGCGCACCATGTATTTCCTGACGTGTTAGCTCAGCTAAACGCTGGCGATGTCATGGTTTTTAATAATACGCGAGTTATTCCAGCTCGCTTGTATGGACAAAAAGCTTCTGGCGGTAAAATAGAGATGCTTGTTGAACGCGTAACGGGCGAGCGCACAGTGTTGGCGCATATTCGCTCTAGTCGTTCCCCTAAAGCAGGTGCAGTGCTGGAGTTTGAACAAGGTATTACCGCTGTTATGCAAGGGCGTGAAGGAGCTTTGTTTGCGTTATCATTTTCACAGCCTGTATTAAGTGTTCTTGATCAAATAGGGCATATTCCTCTACCTCCTTATATTGAACGAGAAGATGAGTTAAGTGATCGTGAACGTTATCAAACTGTTTACGCTAAGCGTGAAGGTGCGGTAGCGGCTCCAACAGCAGGCTTGCATTTTGATGAGCAATTGTTAGCAGATATTAAAGCTAAAGGCGTAGAGATTCACTTTGTCACTTTGCACGTTGGGGCAGGTACTTTCCAACCAGTAAAGGTTGATGTGATTGAAGAACACCATATGCACAGTGAATGGCTTGAGGTATCTCCTGAAGTTGTCGATGCGATTAAAGCCTGTAAAGCACGAGGCAATAAAGTGGTAGCTGTAGGTACGACCAGTGTGCGATCACTGGAAACTGCAGCGCAATCAGGTGAAATACAGGCGTTCACAGGCGATACACAGATCTTTATTTATCCTGGTAAAAAATTTAATGTGGTTGATGCATTAATCACTAACTTCCATTTACCAGAGTCTACCTTGGTAATGCTGGTTTCAGCATTTGCTGGCTACGAGCAAACAATGCTGGCGTACAAAGTAGCAGTAGAAAATAAATATCGTTTTTTTAGTTATGGTGATGCCATGTTTATTACGCGTAATCCTAATGCGCAAGGCCCAAAGGATTAGTTCATGTCATTTATGAAATTTGATTTGTTGGCCACCGAAGGCAAAGCTCGACGTGGTCGCTTAACATTTCCACGAGGCACCGTTGAAACGCCAGCCTTTATGCCGGTAGGCACTTATGGCACAGTAAAAGGCATGTTACCCAGTACTGTTGAGGAAATTGGTGCGCATATTATTTTAGGTAATACCTTTCATCTTTGGCTGCGTCCTGGCACTGAAGTCATACAAAAACATGGTGATTTGCATGATTTTATGCAGTGGCAGGGCCCTATTTTGACGGACTCTGGTGGCTTTCAGGTATTTAGTTTAGGGGCTATGCGTAAAATTAAAGAGGAGGGTGTGTATTTTCAGTCTCCTGTTAATGGCGCTAAAGTCTTTATGGGGCCGGAAGAGTCAATGCAGGTTCAGCGTGAGCTAGGCTCTGACATAGTCATGATTTTTGACGAGTGTACGCCTTATCCCGCTGAACATAACCTAGCTCAGCAGTCAATGGAGTTATCATTACGTTGGGCTAAGCGTTCTAAAACTGCACATGGAGATAATCCGTCTGCCTTATTTGGTATTGTGCAGGGTGGTATGTATGAAGATTTACGCATGCGCTCACTGGAAGGTCTGTGTGAAATTGGCTTTGACGGTTTGGCGATTGGTGGTTTATCTGTAGGTGAACCCAAAGAGGAAATGATCCGTGTTTTGGACTACTTGCCCGCCCGAATGCCGGCAGATAAGCCGCGTTATTTAATGGGAGTAGGCAAACCAGAAGACTTGGTTGAGGGGGTCCGTCGAGGCGTAGACATGTTTGACTGTGTTATGCCAACGCGAAATGCCCGTAATGGTCATTTATTTGTGACTGGTGGTGTGGTAAAAATTCGAAATTCCGTGCATAAAATGGATGAATCAAGTTTAGATCCGCACTGTGATTGCTATACATGTCGCACTTTTAGTCGGGCCTATCTGCATCATTTAGATAAATGTGGTGAAATGTTAGGCTGCATGCTCAATACCATCCATAATTTGCGGTATTATCAGCGCTTAATGGCTGCTTTACGAAATGCTATCGAACAAGGTACATTGACCGCCTTTGTCGACGAGTTTTATGCGCGACGTGGATTGGCTACGCCGCCATTAGATTGAATATTTATATCTTGAAGTAATAGGAGTTACACATGGATTTTTTAATCCCTCTTGCCTACGCTGACGGCGCAGCACCTGCTGCACAAGGTGATGCAGGCTTTATGCAAATCATTATGCTTGTAGGTTTCGTAGTGATTTTCTACTTAATGATTTGGCGCCCGCAATCTAAACGTGCGAAAGAGCATCGTAATTTAGTAAGCGCTTTGGCTAAAGGTGATGAAGTGATGACCAGCGGTGGCATCTTAGGCAAAGTAGTGAGCGTGACTGATGACTATGTTGTGCTGGAAGTATCTGATTCAGTTCAGCTTAAGTTCCAAAAAGCGGCTGTTGCAGCCACCTTGCCAAAAGGCACTTTGAAAAGTATCTAACTTCATTCACTTATCCCGGGGCGTTTAACGCCCCGTGTTATTTGCGGGCGGGATCATGCTCAACAAATATCCATTATGGAAGTATTTGCTGATTATCGTAATACTGGCAGTGAGCTTTGTTTATGCTTTACCTAACCTGTATCCCGATGATCCAGCAATTCAAATTACTAGCTCAAGTAGCTCAACAGAAATTACACAAGCGGATGTTGAACGAGCAGTAAAAGCGTTAGAAAGCGCAAAAATTTCAATTAAAGGCCAAGAATTACAAGCACGTGGCGGTTTAATTCGTTTAAATCAACGTGATGATCAATTACCGGCTAAAGATATTTTACGTCGCGCCATGGGCGATGACTTTGTGGTCGCGCTTAACTTAGCGCCGACAACGCCGGAGTGGCTGCGCAGCATTGGGGCAAGCCCAATGAAGCTTGGTTTAGACTTGTCAGGTGGTGTCCACTTCTTGCTTGAAGTAGATATGGATAAGGCTATCTCAGCCCGTGTTAAGGTTTATGATAGCGAAATCAAAGCCTTATTGCGTAAAGATCGCATTCGCTATACTAGCTTGCCAGCTATAACCAATGGTGGTCAGCTAGGCTTTGCTAATGAGGAAGATCTCAATAAAGCACGTGCTTTAATTCGTAAAAACTACACTGAGTTTGTTGTTGAAGCTAAAGCAGACTCTGGCAAGCCCGTATTGCAGTACGTTTTAACACCAACGAAAATTACCGAAATTCGTGATTACGCAGTGAGTCAAAACTTAACGACTGTACGTAATCGTGTAAACGAATTAGGTGTTTCTGAGCCATTAGTACAGCGCCAGGGGGCCAACCGTATCGTGGTTGAGCTACCAGGTGTGCAAGATACCGCTGAAGCTAAGCGTATTTTGGGTAAAACAGCTAACCTTGAGTTCCGATTAGCTGCTGAACCAGGTGCTGCCCGTGCCTCTACTGAGGACTTTGAGTTTCGTGAAGAAGGCCGTGGGCCAGTACCGCTAGAGCGTGGTGTGATCATTACAGGTGATCAGGTGACTGACGCTCAGGCAGGTTTTGATGAAAATGGTCGACCACAGGTAAATATTCGTCTTGATAACCATGGTGGCGATTTGATGAGTCGTGCTACTCGTTCAGCTATTGGGCGCAGTATGGCGGTTATTTTTATCGAACAACGTCCTGTAACGCATTACACCAAACAGATGGTCGATGGCGTTGAAAAAGAAGTAGCAGTGCAAAGCTTTAAAGAAGAAAGCGGCATTATTAGCTTAGCTACTATTCAGTCTTCTTTAGGTAACCAGTTCCGTATTACAGGTTTGCGTGGTCAAGGTGAGGCTTCTGAGCTTGCCTTGCTCTTGCGTGCTGGTGGTCTTGCAGCACCAATGTACTTTGCAGAAGAGCGCACCATTGGTCCTAGCTTAGGCGCTGAAAACATCCAGCTTGGCTTAGAGGCCGGCTTGTGGGGCTTTATCTTTGTTGCGGCCTTTGTAATTGTGGTTTATCGCGTTTTTGGCTTCTTTGCCACTATTGCTTTAGGACTCAACATAGTGAACTTGATTGCTATGATGTCCTTACTAGGTGCAACCCTAACCCTGCCGGGTATTGCAGGTATTGTCCTAACTATTGGTATGGCAGTAGATGCTAACGTACTGATTTTCTCACGTATTCGTGAAGAAATAGCACGGGGCATGCCAATTCAGCGTGCCGTCCATGAAGGTTTTGATAAAGCCTATTCAGCTATTCTTGATGGTAACTTAACTACTTTGTTGGTGGGGGCTATCTTGTTTGCGATGGGCACTGGGCCAATTAAAGGCTTCGCTGTGACTTTATCGTTAGGTATTGTTACCTCTATGTTCACCGCTATTATGGTTACTCGTGCAATGGTAAACCTAACTTATGGTGGTCGTAATGTTAAGAAACTGTGGATTTAGGGGTATGCCAGAATGAAACGTGTAATTAACTTTATGGGTGTGCGCAATATTGCGTTTGCCATAACCTTAGTGCTTACCATTGCAAGCTTGGTCAGTTTGGGTACTAAAGGTCTAAACTGGGGGTTGGATTTTACTGGGGGTACGTTAATTGAATTAACTTATCCGCAAGATGCCGACCTTGCTCAAGTACGCAGTGAGTTGCAAAAAAACAACTATGAAGATGCAGTTGTTCAGAGCTTTGGTGATACCAAAGACGTATTGGTTCGTATGCCAACTGATGATCCGCAGATTGGTAACAAGATCGCTCAAGTTTTAAGTGCATCCGTTGAGGGTGATGTAAAGGTTAAGCGAGTTGAGTTTGTGGGGCCTTCAGTAGGCGCAGAGCTTCGTGATCAAGGTGGCTTAGGTATGCTTGTAGCCTTGGGTGGCATCATGCTGTACTTAGCTTTCCGCTTCCAGTGGAAGTTTGGTTTAGGGGCGATTATCGGCCTTTTCCATGATGCTATTGTAGCCTTGGGCGTACTCTCATTTTTTGAGATACAGTTTGATTTAACCACCTTGGCGGCTATTTTAGCGGTTATTGGTTACTCATTAAACGATACCATTGTGATTTTCGACCGCGTACGGGAAAACTTCCGCATGCTGCGTAATTCCACTTTGCTAGAGAATTTAAATATTTCTATTTCCCAAACATTAATGCGTACCATTGCAACGTCTCTCTCTACGGGCTTGGCAGTGCTGGCATTATTAGTATTTGGGGGGGATAACTTGTGGGGCTTCTCTATTGCACTATTAGTTGGTATTACGGCAGGTACTTACTCATCTATTTACATTTCTTGTGTCACTTTGATTTGGATGAAGTTGGTTCCAGAAGATTTAATTCCTCCAGCCGCTGAAGAGCAAACGGAAGGACAGCCATAGCTTAAAGACACAAAAAAGCCGCTAATTAAAGCGGCTTTTTTGTGTCCCTGTAAAAGTATTTAAACTTAACGTTTAAAGCTTTCAGGTAGATGCGGTTGAATATGGGTTAGTACCGCTTTGAAGCATTTTGCATTGCCGGCAACAATTCTGCCTGTGTCAAGGAAGTTATGACCGCCTACAAAGTCGCTCACTAGTCCGCCAGCTTCTTGAATTAACAGTACGCCAGCGGCCATGTCCCACTCAGAAAGACCATATTCCCAAAATGCATCAAAGCGTCCAGCAGCCACATAAGCAAGATCTAAACTGGCGGCTCCAGCGCGGCGAATACCTGCTGTAGATTGGCTAAGATCGCGGAACATACCTAGGTAGTTATCTAGGTAGTCAAGTTGGCTACTGCGAAACGGAAAGCCTGTGCCTAAGATAGCGCCTTCTAAGCTTTTACGGTTACTTACGCGAATACGACGGCCATTAAGACTAGCACCGCGACCGCGGCTAGCACTGAACTCTTCTTGGCGAATAGGATCAAGCACAACAGCATGCTCTAGGCGACCACGGTATTTGCAAGCAATGCTAATCGCAAAGTGTGGAATGCCGCGAATAAAGTTGGTAGTACCATCTAGCGGATCTATAATCCATTGGTAATCAGAGCCGTCACCTTTGCCTGTGGTTAAAGTGCCTTCTTCGCCTAAAATAGCGTGGTCAGGGTAGGCTTTTTGGATGGCTTGAACAATGATTTGTTCAGCGGCACGGTCAACTTCGGTGACGTAGTCTTTCGCCTCTTTTTCAGTTACGTTAATTGTATCAATGCGCTCCATTGAGCGAATGATCATTTCGCCGGCGCTACGGGCTGCGCGCAGCGCAATATTCAGCATAGGCTGCATGAATGTCACCAGAAATTGTTAAAGAAGAATAATAAGCCAAGTATTCTAGCAGATAAAAAGGCTAATGTGTCGATCAATAATCGCTATTTTCATGGCGAAATACTACAAGCTTAGGTAATATTTACGGCTTTACATCTTGCTTTAAGGTCGAATTTCGTTGAACACGCAGCTGCTTGAAAAAATACGTGTGGTGCTAGTAGCTACTAGTCATCCTGGAAATATTGGTGGTGTTGCACGGGCAATGAAGAATATGGGATTGTCGCGGTTGGTGCTGGTCGAACCTAATATCTTTCCGAGTACTCGTGCCGACTCTAGGGCTTCAGGCGCTTTAGATGTATTAAAAGACGCTAAGGTAGTAGCAACGCTTGAAGAAGCACTGCAAGGCTGTACCTTGGTTTTTGGCACTAGTGCGCGTGAGCGTCACCTACCATGGCCTATTGTAGAGCCGAGGGATGCCGCCAAAGTAAGTATAGAAAATGCTTTGGCGGGTGCAGAAATTGCGATTGTTTTCGGGCGTGAACGCACAGGTTTGACAAACGAAGAATTACATTTGTGTCAGTATCATGTCACCATCCCTACTAATCCAGATTTTAGCTCATTAAATTTAGCCGCTGCTGTGCAGGTGATAGCGTACGAATTGCGTTTGGCGTGTCGTGATATGACCCCAGAAGTGATGCAGCAGGCGGAACAGTTAGATCCGCAGGCGCTTGCAACTACTGAGGATATGGAAAGGTTTTATCAGCATTTAGAAGAAACCCTAATTGATATCGCCTTTTTAGATGCCCAGCAGCCTAAGCATTTAATGTCGCGACTGCGGCGTTTGTATGGGCGTCAGGCGTTAGAGAAAATAGAGATGAATATCTTGCGTGGTATTTTAACTAAAACACAAAAAGCAGCTCGTGGAGAGCTAAAAAAGCGCGGAGAAGAAGAAAATGTTTGAACGTATGCGCGAAGATATTAAAAGTGTCTTTCATCGTGATCCAGCGGCAAGAAATGCTTTTGAAGTGTTAACCTGTTACCCCGGGTTGCATGCTGTTTGGTTACATCGTTTAGCTCATTTTTTGTGGACGCATAACTGGAAATGGCTGGCACGCTGTGTGTCCAACTTTAGCCGTTGGATGACAGGTGTAGAAATTCATCCGGGCGCCAAGATAGGTCGTCGTTTTTTTATTGATCATGGCATGGGAATTGTTATTGGTGAAACCGCTGAGATTGGTGATGACGTAACTTTGTATCAAGGTGTAACCTTAGGTGGCACCAGTTGGAATAAGGGTAAGCGTCATCCAACTTTAGAAAATGGTGTAGTGGTAGGAGCAGGAGCTAAAGTTTTAGGTCCTTTTACTGTTGGGCAAGGTGCTAAGATAGGCTCTAATGCTGTAGTTACGAAGGCAGTGCCGGCCGAAGCAACAGCGGTGGGAATTCCTGCAAAGTTGATTCTTAAGCAAGAAACAGAGGATACAACAGATATTGCAGCTAAGCGTCAAGCTATGGCTGAGAAGCTAGGCTTTGATGCCTACGGTGTAACTCAAGATATGCCCGACCCTGTGGCGCGCACTGTTTATCAAATGTTAGATCATTTGCATGCCGTTGAAGAGCGCTTAGATGGCATGTGCGAGGCCTTAACATCATTAGGTAGTGACTATTGCGCAGAAAAGCTACCGGACTTGCCTGTGCAGCAAGAAATAACAGAAAATACAGAGACTTCTATTAATAGCGAGAGAAACTAGTAAATTTTAGACTATATCCGACTATGGTAGTCAGGTATATACTTGACTTAATTAGTCGGATATAAGACAATTCTGCTATGTTTAACTCTATGTGGTACCCGTTATGCGACTCACCACGAAAGGCCGCTATGCAGTAACCGCCATGCTTGACTTGGCTATTAATGCAAGTAAAGGGCCTGTTTCTCTTGCGGATATATCTGAACGACAGGGTATATCCCTATCGTATTTAGAGCAGCTTTTTGCTAAGTTGCGTCGCCGTGAATTGGTTAGTAGTGTGCGCGGGCCAGGTGGTGGCTACCAGTTGGCGCGTGATATTGAGACAATTCAAATTGTTCAAGTGATTGATGCAGTCAATGAGTCAGTAGATGCGACACGCTGCGCTGGTCAAGGAGACTGCCATAAAGGCGATAAATGTTTAACCCACCATCTGTGGTGCGATTTAAGCCAGCAAATCCATGATTTTTTAAGTGGCATCAGTTTAGGTGATTTAGTGAATAGGCATGAGGTGCAAGAAATTGCCAAGCGCCAGTCACAACTTCAAACAATGAATGGCACACGACAAGAAATACGTGCATCCATCATCGATTAAGTGGATGTTGAGGAGAAGTTTCAATGAAATTGCCGATTTATCTTGATTATTCAGCAACTGCGCCAGTTGATCCACGTGTTGCCGAAAAAATGATTCAATGCTTAACCTTAGAGGGTAATTTTGGTAACCCGGCATCACGCTCGCATGTGTATGGCTGGAAAGCAGAAGAAGCTGTAGAAGAAGCGCGTCGCCAAGTAGCAGATCTAATTAATGCTGACCCACGTGAGATTGTGTGGACCTCAGGCGCTACAGAATCAGATAACCTAGCACTCAAAGGGGTGGCACATTTCTACTCCGGTAAAGGTAAACACATTATTACCTCTAAAATTGAGCATAAGGCTATTTTAGATACCGCACGACAGTTAGAGCGCGAAGGTTTTGAGGTCACTTATTTAGAACCTACCAGTGATGGTGAAATCACCGCGCAAATGATTAAAGACGCACTGCGTGAAGACACTATTTTAGTATCTGTTATGCACGTCAATAATGAAATTGGCACCATCAATGATATTGCGGCTATTGGTGAAGTTGTACGCGCTCATGGAGCTATTTTTCATGTGGATGCGGCTCAGTCAGCAGGAAAAATTGTGCTTGATACACAAGCTATGAAAGTGGATCTAATTTCTATATCAGGTCATAAAATGTATGGCCCTAAAGGCATTGGTGTGCTTTATGTGCGTCGTAAGCCGCGTATTCGCTTAGAGGCGCAAATGCATGGCGGTGGTCATGAGCGAGGAATGCGCTCAGGTACGCTAGCTACTCATCAAATTGTTGGTATGGGTGAAGCTGCGCGAGTGGCTAAAGAAGATATGGCAAAAGATACAGCCCATGTTAAAGCATTAAGTGATCGTTTTTATGCCAAAGTGAATGGTATGGAAGAAGTTTACTTAAATGGCAGTCCAACGCATCGTGTACCGAATATCTTAAATTTAAGTTTTAACTATGTTGAAGGTGAGTCTTTAATGATGTCACTGAAAGACATGGCAGTATCATCAGGTTCGGCTTGTACTTCTGCATCATTAGAGCCATCTTATGTATTGCGTGCATTAGGCCGTAATGATGAGTTAGCGCATAGCTCTATTCGCTTTAGCTTTGGTCGTTTTACAACTGAAGAAGAAGTAGATTATGCAGCCAATCAAATTGAATCAGCAGTTAATAAGCTACGTGAGCTTTCGCCTTTGTGGGATATGCACAAAGACGGTATTGATATCAGTAAAGTTGAGTGGCAAGCACACTAATTTGCCTTGAGCGAGGAGAAGAACAATGGCCTATAGCGATAAAGTGATTGATCACTACGAAAACCCACGAAATGTAGGTAAGTTAGACGACAGCAGTCAAAATGTTGGCACAGGTATGGTAGGTGCCCCAGCCTGTGGTGATGTGATGCGTTTGCAGATTCAAGTGGATGAGCAAGGCGTAATTACAGATGCTAAGTTTAAAACCTATGGTTGCGGTTCAGCAATTGCTTCTAGTTCACTGGCAACTGAGTGGATGAAAGGTAAAACCATTGAAGAAGCTGAACAAATTAAAAATACGTTAATTGCAGAAGAGCTTGCATTACCTCCAGTGAAAATTCACTGCTCAGTTTTAGCTGAAGATGCAATTAAAGCAGCGGTACGCGATTACAAACAGAAAAAAGGTTTACTCTAAGAGGTATTCCCTATGGCCATTACAATGACACCTGCAGCAACCAAGCACATTCGTCAGTCATTAGAAGGGCGTGGTAAAGGGGTGGGCATTCGTCTAGGCGTGCGCACTACAGGTTGCTCAGGTATGGCTTATGTGCTTGAGTTTGTTGATGCAGTCGAAGCTGATGACCAAGTATTTGATAACGAAGGTGTAAAAATCATCGTTGATCCAAAAAGCTTAGCCTATATTGATGGTACAGAGCTGGATTTTGTGCGTGAAGGGTTAAACGAAGGCTTTAAGTTTAATAACCCTAATGTGCGTGGTGAATGTGGCTGTGGTGAAAGCTTTAGTGTGTGATATGGGTGATTCTAACAACTATTTTGCATTATTTTCTGTAGAGCCTAGTTTTGAAGTTGACCTGAAAAAACTAGGAGAGCTTTATCGAGAGTTAGCTAGAGAAGTGCACCCGGATCGTTTTGTTCAAGCTAGTGATACTGAGCGTCGTCAAGCACTTGAGCGCTCAGCAACATTAAACGATGCTTATAACACCTTAAAGGATACAACTTCTCGCGCATTGTATTTGTTGCGATTGTTAGGTGAAGAAATACCTCAGGAAGCCACTGTTCAGGATCCTGAGTTTTTATTTCAACAGATGCAATGGCGAGAAGAATTAGAGGAGTTGCAAGCGCTGGCTGATCTTGAAGCTGTAGATAGATTTGTTAAGCGCATAAAGCAAGATCGTAATCAGCTTGATCAAGAGTTTTCGGCAACTTGGCAAGATAACAATCATGCTCACGCAGAACTTTTGGCACGACGCATGCAGTTTTTTGACAAACTGACTTATGAGGCGCGTCAACTTCAAGAACGTCTCGACGATTAACCTGAAACCTTGTTATTTAACAAGGTGAAGTAAGATTAAGAATTTTATGGCTTTACTGCAGATTGCTGAACCTGGACAAAGTCCGCAACCGCATCAACGTCGGCTGGCTGTTGGTATTGATCTAGGCACTACTAATTCACTTGTTGCAACAGTGCGCAGTGGTTTGGCTCAAACCTTGGCTGATGAACAAGGCCGTCATTCGTTGCCTTCTGCAGTGCGATACTTAGTGGATAATCAAATAGTAGTTGGTGAAGAAGCTAAGATTGCTGCTGCACTTGATCCGCTTAACTCTATTCTTTCTATAAAACGTTTGATGGGGCGTGGTGTTGCCGATGTCAATATGCTGGGTGAGCAGCTCCCTTATGAGTTTGTTCAAGGTCAGTCGCAATCACAAATGCCTTATATTCAAACTGTCCAAGGTACAAAAAGTCCTGTTGAAATATCAGCGCAAATCTTAAATAAACTGCGAGAGCGTGGCGAAGCTAGCCTTGGTGGTGATTTAGTCGGTGCTGTCATTACCGTACCTGCTTATTTTGATGATGCTCAACGCCAAGCAACTAAAGACGCAGCGCAACTGGCTAATATTAATGTGCTACGACTCTTGAATGAACCAACCGCAGCAGCTGTAGCCTATGGCTTAGATCATCAAGCTGAAGGGGTTGTTGCTATTTATGACTTGGGCGGCGGCACCTTTGATATTTCAATTTTGCGTTTAAGCCGAGGGGTTTTTGAAGTCTTAGCTACGGGAGGGGATAGCGCTCTAGGTGGTGATGACTTTGATATGGCCATTGCGCATTGGATAGTGGCGCAAAGCCAGAAAAGTCTAGATTTAGACCCCGCTCAGCAACGTCAGTTGCTAGACTTGTCTTGTGCTGTAAAAGAACAACTCACCCAAGCTGATTCTGTAGCTGTCAATTATTTGGATTGGCATGGAAATTTATCAAGAGAACAGTTTAATCAACTAATAGAACCTTTAGTTGCGCGTAGTTTAAAGGCTTGTCGCCGAGCTATGCGCGATGCTGAAGTTGATAATAATGAAATTCAAAATGTAGTGATGGTAGGTGGCTCAACACGTGTGCCTTTTGTGCGTGAGCAAGTAGGGCTGCTTTTTGAGTGTGAGCCATTAACTTCAATTGATCCTGACAAGGTAGTGGCTATTGGTGCAGCTATTCAGGCAGATACGTTAGCTGGCAATGCCCGTGATGGTGATCAGCTATTGCTGTTAGATGTAATTCCTTTATCGCTAGGTTTAGAAACCATGGGCGATTTAGTTGAAAAAGTCATACCGCGTAACACTACTATTCCAGTAGCCAGAGCGCAGGACTTTACTACTGCGCGTGATGGGCAAACGGCGATGATGATTCGTGTCTTGCAGGGAGAGCGTGAGCTAGCCAGTGCTTGTCGTTCATTAGCTCATTTCGAATTGCGAGGCATTCCTCCTATGGTGGCGGGTGCGGCGAAAATTCGAGTTACCTTTCAGGTGGACGCAGATGGTCTTTTGAATGTTAGCGCGCGCGAGCTTTCTTCGGGGGTGCAGGCGAGTGTTCAAGTAAAACCATCCTATGGTTTGTCCGATGATGAAATTGCCAACATGCTTAAATCCTCATTTGCTCATGCGCAAGAAGATAAAAATCTACGAGCTTTGCGTGAGAAACAAGTAGATGCTCAGCGCTTAGCGGATGCGGTAGATGCCGCCTTGGTTCAAGATGGTGAGAAATTACTGAATACGCAAGAGCGTCAGGTAATTGAGCAGCAGGTAGCTGCCCTACGTGATGCTATTAAAACAGATGAATTACGCCAAGTAATAGAGCAAACGCAAGCGCTTAGCCATGTAACTAATGAATTTGCAGCGCGACGCATGAATGCCGCCGTAAATGCCGTGTTAGCTGGCAAGCAGCTAAATGAAATTGAGGGTTAATCAGATGCCACAAATTATTTTCTTACCTCATCCAGAACTATGTCCTGATGGTGCAGTTGTTGAGGCCGAGAAGGGTGAAAGTGTAATGGAAGCCGCATTACGCAATGGTATTGAAATTGAGCATGCTTGTGAAATGTCTTGTGCCTGTACGACCTGCCATGTGTTGGTACGCGATGGTTTTGAGTCATTAGAGCCTTCTGATGAGTTAGAAGACGATATGCTAGATAAAGCATGGGGGTTAGAGCCTGACTCGCGCTTATCTTGCCAAACTATTGTTGGTGATGAAGACCTTACAATTGAATTACCTAAATACACAATTAACCAAGTATCTGAGCGTCATTAAGAGGTTGATATGGGACTAAAATGGGTAGACGTGCAAGAAATTGCCATTCAATTAAGTGATTTGCATGAAGATATTGACCCGCGCTACATTAACTTTGTTAATCTAGCGCGCTTAGTTACCGAGCTACCTGAGTTCGATGACGAGCCTACTCGTACAGGTGAAAAAATTTTAGAAGCTATTCAAGCCGCTTGGATTGAAGAAATCGAATAATTTTTTGCTTGGCCTTCAAGGCTGACTACGAATTTCTATTAAACCTGCGTATAATTCGCGGGTTTAATTTTTATACTCGCCCTAAAATCTTTCGGAGTGTCCATCATGGCAGTTCAACGCACTTTTTCTATCATCAAACCAGACGCAGTGGCAAAAAACCTAATTGGTAAAATTACTTCTCGCTTTGAAGAAGCAGGTTTACGTGTGGTTGCATCTAAAATGGTTCAACTATCAGAGCGTGAAGCTGGTGGTTTCTACGCAGAGCACAAAGCGCGTCCTTTCTTTGCAGACTTAGTAAAATTCATGACTTCAGGTCCTGTAATTGTACAAGTGTTAGAAGGTGAAAACGCCATTGCTAAAAACCGTGAACTAATGGGTGCAACCAACCCTAAAGAAGCAGCAGCAGGTACTATTCGCGCTGATTTCGCTGTATCTATCGACGAAAATGCTGTTCATGGTTCTGACTCAGAAGCAGCAGCAGCACGCGAAATCTCTTACTTCTTCGCGGCAACTGAGCTTTGCGATCGTATTCGTTAATTGCCCTTTGAAGTAATAGAGGTAAGGTGAATCCATGACAAATGCAGCTGGTAAAGTTAACCTTTTAGGTTTAACGAAAGCGCAGTTAGAAAACTTCTTCGAGTCCATCGGAGAGAAGCGCTTTCGCGCCGGCCAAGTGATGAAGTGGATTCACCACTTTGGGGTAGACAATTTTGAGGCGATGACCAATGTCGGCAAAGCTTTGCGTGAGAAACTCAATCAGCATGCTTATATTGCAGGCCCTGAAATTGTCACCCAAAGTATTTCTGAAGATGGCACGCGTAAATGGGTTGTACGAGTGGCATCAGGTAGCTGTGTTGAAACCGTCTATATCCCGCAAAATGGACGTGGCACGCTTTGTGTTTCCTCGCAAGCTGGCTGTGCTTTAGATTGCAGCTTTTGTTCTACAGGAAAGCAAGGCTTTGATAGTGATTTAACTGCAGCCGAAATTATTGGCCAAGTATGGATTGCTAATAAGTCCTTTGGCACGGTACCCGCTAAAACAGATAGAGCAATAACCAATGTGGTAATGATGGGTATGGGAGAGCCGTTATTAAATTTTGATAACGTAGTCTCTTCAATGAATATCATGATGGAAGACTTAGGTTATGGTATTTCTAAACGCAAGGTGACATTGTCTACCTCAGGCGTTGCACCTATGGTTGATAAGTTAGGTGAGGTTACTGACGTGGCCTTGGCGCTTTCGCTACATGCGCCCAATGATGAATTGCGTAATAAGTTGGTTCCGCTCAATAAAAAGTATCCACTTTCTGTTATTTTGGATGCTTGCACACGTTATATTGCAAAACTGGGTGATAAACGCTATTTAACAGTTGAATATACCCTGTTAAAGGGTATAAATGATCAACCCGAGCATGCAGAGCAGATGATCGCTTTGCTACAAGATGTACCTTGTAAAATTAATTTAATTCCATTTAACCCATTTCCTCACTCTGGGTATGAACGTCCAAGCAATAATGCGATAAGACGTTTCCAAGATATGTTGCATGAAGCAGGGTTTAATGTGACAGTTCGGATGACGCGAGGCGATGATATCGACGCTGCTTGTGGGCAATTAGTTGGTAATGTGAATGATCGTACTCGTCGGAGTGAGCGCTATATCGCAGTTCGACAGCTTGAGGATGAAAAGCGCGAGCTTTCATCATAATCTTAAGGACTATGATGTAGCTGTATAAGGAGTAACTATGAAGATCCGCTCAGTTGTAGCTATCGCTTTAAGTAGTTTGTTGTTAACTGCCTGTGTTACTGTCACTGAAGATAAAGACGGTAAACCTTTACCCAATACAATGAAAGTTGACCCCTTATCCACTAAGGAAGGTCGTGATAATGCGCGTGACGCCTATATCCAACTTGCCTTGGGTTACTTGCAAGATGGGCAGACAGAGCGCGCCAAGGATCCATTACAAAAAGCATTAAAAATTGATCCAAATAGCCCAGAAACCTATTCGATTCTAGCTTTTGCGTTTCAGCGTGAAATGGAATATGACTTAGCGGATGAAAATTTTCGCAAAGCACTTTCTAAAGAGCGTAGCGCTCGCTTTTTAAATAACTATGCCAGCTTTTTATTAGAAACCAAGCAATATCAAAAATCCTACGACACCTATGCAGAAGCTTCTAAAGATCCGCTTTACGCAAACCGTTCGCGTATTTTTGAAAACATGGGTATTGCTGCTTTAGCTATGGATAAAAAGGATCTTGCGGAGCAGCATTTTATTCGCGCATTACGTCTAAACAATACACTGCCTATAGCTAATTTAGAACTGGCAGAGATGAAATATAATAGTGGCGACTATGCGGCTGCACGTAGCTACTATGCAGATTTTCAAGTGCTTTCTGATCAATTTCCACGTAGTTTGCTACTAGGTATCCGTATTGCTAAGGCATTTAATGATCGCAACCAGGTTGCGACCTTGGCCCTACAATTACGCAACTTATATCCTGGTAGTCCAGAACTTAAACAATATCTCGCGGAGCAGTAATGACAGAGACTAATGTTTCCAATTCGCCCGAGTTAATTAGCATTGGTGAGCAACTACGTCGCGCGCGCGAGGCAAAAGGGCTAACTATTGAGCACATAGCAACAAAGCTTAATCTGACCTCTCAGGTAGTTAAAGCGCTTGAGCAAGATGATGAAGCTCACTTGCCAGATAGTGTGTTTACTCGCGGTTACGTGCGCTCATACGCTAAATTAGTGCAACTTGATGCTAGCGTCTTATTAGCGGGTGCAAAAGAAGTAGCTATCCGTGAAAATAAAGGTATAAAGTCCGTTCAAGAAATGAAAGCATCCCGTCATGGCTCAAGGGGGCGTTTTTGGTTATTTGCTTTTATTTGTTTGGCTATTTTAGTGGGGCTAGGCTATTACTGGTGGCTCGAACAACAACTAAAAGATCAAACGACACCACAAGCTGTACTGCAAAGTGTTGAGGTTGATACACGTGATGGTGCTCGGCAGGTGCACCATTTGGATGAGCCAGAGTTACTACCTAATACTCCTCCAGCAGTAGCTCCTATTGTAACGGAAAATGTAGATGAATCAGCTGAAGTTGCAACCCCTATAATAAGCCAAGCTAATACAGAGGATGCTACAACTGCGACAGCTAATACCCGTCACACTGAGCTTAATCAGGTGTTAACGCCTTCTGCTAACATGCCGCCCCAACCGACAGCTACAACAAATAGCGCAGACGAAGCTACAGCCACTCCTGTGGCGGCAGGTAAGGTTAGAATGGCTATCAAGTTTACCTCAATGTGTTGGTTCCAAATAAAAGATGCCAATGGCACATTATTAATGGAATCTGTAAAAAATGCAGGTGATGAAATTACAGTAGAAGGTGTTGCACCTTTAAATGTTCATTTGGGTAATGCCAAAGGACAGAGTATATTTGTAAACAATGAACCTTTTGATATTTCTTCATTTATCAAGGGTACAACCGCTCGTTTTAAAGTAGGACAGTAAATAATGCACGGTGCGTCTGCCATTCAACGCCGAGTTTCACGTAAGATTTATGTGGGTGATGTAGCTGTCGGAGGTGATGCACCTATTAGCGTGCAAAGCATGACAAATACAGAAACCTGTGATGTTGAGGCAACTGTCGCGCAAATTCTGCGTTTAGAGGAAGTAGGAGCAGATATTGTTCGAGTATCTGTTCCTTCAATGGAAGCGGCTGAAGCCTTCGGTAAAATTAAAAAACAAGTTCATATACCCTTAGTTGCTGACATTCATTTTGATTATAAAATCGCTTTGCGCGTTGCACAGCTAGGTGTGGATTGTTTGCGTATTAATCCAGGCAATATTGGCTCTAATGATCGTATTAAAGCGGTTGTGGAAGCCGCACGTGCAAGAGCTATTCCTATACGCATTGGGGTCAATGCAGGTTCGCTAGAGAAAGATTTGCAGAAAAAATATGGCGAGCCAACAGCAGATGCCCTTGTAGAGTCAGCGTTACGCCATGTTGAGCATCTTGATCGGTTAAACTTTCCTGATTTTAAAGTGAGTGTAAAAGCCTCTGATGTCTTTATGGCGGTAGAAGCCTACCGGAAACTAGCAAAAGCTATTGAGCAACCATTGCATTTAGGCATAACTGAAGCGGGTGGCTTGCGCTCTGGTACTGTTAAATCTTCTGTTGGTTTAGGAATGCTGTTAGCAGAAGGAATTGGTGATACTATCCGTATTTCACTAGCGGCTGACCCTGTTGAAGAAATTCGTGTTGGTTTTGATATTCTAAAATCGCTAAAACTTCGTAGTCGCGGTATTAACTTTATTGCTTGTCCAAGCTGCTCACGTCAGAATTTTGATGTTGTAGGTACTATGAATCAGTTAGAAAGCCGTCTAGAAGACTTATTAGTACCTATGGATGTTGCAGTAATTGGCTGTGTCGTTAATGGGCCAGGCGAAGCTAAAGAAGTGAGTGTTGGTCTAACAGGCGGGCAACCCAACCTAGTCTATATTGATGGCAAACCCGCCAGCAAATTAACTAATGCTAATTTAGTTGATGATTTAGAACGTATTATTCGAGAAAAAGCAGCTGAGAAACTAGCTGCAGATGAAGCACTGATTGTGCGCAGTTAGAATCAAGGAATTTTTGTGAGCAAGCCTTTACAAGCCATTACTGGAATGAACGATATACTGCCAGAACAAACTCCAGTATGGCGCTATTTTGAGCAAACAGTTGCGGACTTATTAGACAGCTACGGCTATCGTCAAATCCGAATGCCAATCATTGAGTTTACAGCTTTATTTAAGCGCTCAATCGGTGAAGTGACAGATATCGTTGAAAAAGAAATGTATACCTTCACCGATTTGAATGGCGACTCCTTGACTTTGCGTCCAGAGGGTACAGCTAGTTGTGTTCGCGCGGCTATGGAAAATAGCCTAATTAATCGAGAACAGGTGCAAAAGCTGTGGTATATCGGACCAATGTTTCGTCACGAAAAACCACAGAAAGGGCGCTATCGTCAATTTCACCAAGTAGGCTTAGAAGTTTTTAACTTGCCTGGCCCAGATATTGATGCTGAGCTGATTATTCTTACTTGGCGTTTATGGCAAAAACTAGGTATTCGTGACAAAGTTGAGCTACAGCTTAATAGTCTAGGTACCTCGGCAGAGCGCGCAGAATACCGTCAAGCCTTGGTTGCGTTTTTAGAGGCGCGCTTTGATCAGCTTGATGAAGATAGTCAACGTCGTTTAGCTAAAAACCCGCTACGCATCCTAGATAGTAAGAACGAACACACACAAAGTATTCTTGTAGAGGCGCCTAAGCTTAGTGATTATTTAGGAGATGAGTCACGTACGCATTTTGAAGGGGTGAAAGCACGCTTAACAGCCGCTGGTATTCCTTTTATGATTAATCACAAATTAGTACGTGGTTTAGATTATTACAGTAAAACAGTCTTTGAGTGGGTGACGACTGAGTTAGGCTCCCAAGGTACTGTTTGTGCGGGCGGACGCTATGATGGACTGGTTGAGCAAATGGGTGGCAAACCAACGGCTGGCGTAGGTTTTGCTATGGGAGTTGAGCGCTTAATCTTAATGCTTGAAAGTATTGGTACACTCCCTGCAGATATTGAGCGTCAAGTGGATGTTTTTGTTTGTACCTTAGGCGAAGCCGCAGAGTTTAAAGCACTAGAGTTAATTGAAACAGTTCGTGATAAACTGCCAAAATTGCGTATTTTAGTTAACGCAGGTGGTGGTAGTTTCAAAAGTCAGTTTAAAAAAGCAGATAAGAGTACGGCCTTGTATGCCCTTATTCTTGGCGAGGATGAGTTATTAAATCAGACGGTTGGTTTAAAAAACTTGCGTCAAGAAGGTGAGCAACAGACAATTGCTTGGTCAGCATTAGTAGATACGTTAGCGTCGCTACATAGTTAAGATTGAAAGGAGTATCAGCGTGGCTGATCATTTAACCGATGAAGAACAAATCGCTCAGATTAAAGACTGGTGGTCGCGAAATGGTAAGCCGCTAATTACAGGCGGAATTATTGCGATCATTGGCGTTATTGGCTGGAATAGCTGGAAAAATTATCAGACAACGCAAAGTATTGTTGCATCCCAACAATACCAAGCGCTTATACAGCAGGCACTTGGTTCAGAAAAAGTCGACTTAGCTGCTGTAGCAAGCTTAGCCGATAAGTTAAAAAAAGAAGCTTCAGGCACTTATTATGATCAGTACGGTCAATTAATCTTAGCTAAAGTAGCTGTAGATAATAATAAGTTAGATGATGCTGTAGCTATTTTGCAAAATGTGGCCAACAAACCTGTTGATCCTGTAGTTGGACAAATTGCACGCTTACATTTGGCGCAAGTATTATTAGCACAGTCTAAAGGGCAGGAAGCATTGGCTGCTTTAGAGGGAACAAAAACACCACAAGCCTATATTGCAACGCATGAAGAATTACGTGGTGATATTTTACTTAGTTTAAATCGCCCAGATGATGCACGCGTTGCTTACCAAAAAGCACGTGATTCATTAGCTGATACAGCACCTTTAGGTGTGCTTGAAGTGAAGCTGGATGATCTAGCCAAATAAGGGAAGACTTACTTTGAAACTCTTCAGAAACCTTACTGTTGTAGCGCTAACCGCAGCCATAATGATGGGCTGTAGCAGCAAAGGAAAAAAAGAATTACCTCCAGCAGAATTGGTTAAGTTTCCTGCTGAAATTGCCTTGAAAAAAGAATGGAGCCGCTCCATAGGTAATGGCCAAGGCAAACTCTGGAATAACCTTGAGCCTGCTGTAGAGGGTGGCCATATTTATGCAGCAGACGCAGAAGGCGTGGTTGTTGCTATGGATCGCTACAGCGGTGCTATAGAGTGGAAGAAAAAGCTCAAGTTACCTGTATCTGGCGGCGTAGGTGTCGCTGAAGGTATGGTCATGTTAGGTACTTTAGAAGGTACTGTGATAGTGCTTGATCAATACACAGGCGAAGAAAAGTGGCGTGCTCAAGTACCTAGCGAAGTCTTATCTGCACCCGGTACCAATGGCGATGTTGTTATTGTGCAAACGCAAGACGATCGCTTGATTGCGTTAGACGCAAGTACAGGTGAACAACGCTGGATTTATGAAAACAATCCTGCTGTTTTATCATTGCGTGGTACAAGTAAACCTATAGTAACTCAGTACGTTGTTTTTGCTGGCCTTTCAACAGGTAAGGTTATAGCTGTAGATACCCAGCGCGGTTTGCCTGTTTGGGAGCAGCAAGTGGCTATTCCATCTGGGCGTACAGAATTAGAACGTATGGTGGATATTGACGGTGATATGCTGTTAGTTGGCCCACAATTATTTATTACAAGCTATCAGGGGCAGATTGCTGCTTTAGATGCACAAACTGGACAAATTATGTTCCAGCGCGAAGCCTCTAGTTATGTCGGTGCAGCAGAAGGTTATGGTAACCTTTACGTTAGTCTTGCAGAAGGTGCTGTACAAGCATTAGATGAGCGTAGTGCTACAGTGCTTTGGAAAAATGATAGCTTATTACGTCGTCAACTTTCTGCTCCAGCAGCCTTATCAAGCTATGTGGTAGTAGGTGACTTCCAAGGTTATTTACATATTCTTAGCCAGGTCGATGGACGCTTTGTTTACCGTGATCGCGTTGATAGTAAAGGCTTGCGTGCGCAACCTATAGTGGTCGATGGCTGGATGTATGTGTATGGTAATGGCGGCAAACTTGTCGCACTAACCATCAAGTAATAGATCGCCTTTAAGGCGGCCATATGAAATTTGGCCGTTGTCGTGTATGCGACAACGGCTTTTGTGTTTTTTGTTAATCGCTGGAGGAGCCCATGGTTCCCGTTATCGCTTTGGTGGGCCGCCCTAATGTCGGCAAATCGACACTTTTTAATAGACTCACCCGTACCCGCGATGCGATTGTTGGTGATATTCCTGGTTTAACGCGTGACCGTCAGTATGGCGATGCTAAATGGCATGGTCGTAGTTATATACTGGTAGATACAGGTGGCATCTCAGGCGATGAAGAAGGCATTGACGCCAAAATGGCAGAACAATCCTTACTTGCCATTGAAGAAGCGGATGTCGTATTTTTCTTAGTGGATGCACGTGAAGGGCTAAATGCCTCTGACCAACTAATTGCAGATCATCTACGACGTCGTAATAAAACAACCTTTGTTGTTGCCAATAAAATTGAAAATTTAGATGCTGACTTAGCGCGTGCTGAATTTGCCATGCTTGGGTTAGGTGAAATTAATCCTATTGCTGCGGCCCATGGGCGCGGTATTAATCCATTAATGGAGCAAGCAATAGGGCATTTGCCACGTGATGAAGAACCAGAAATTAGCGCAGAAGAGCTTGAAAGTGTTGAGCAAGGGCAGGAACTAAAACGCATTCCAGGGCCAGATGAACAAGACGGCATCAAAATTGCCATTATTGGCCGTCCTAATGTAGGAAAGTCTACGCTAGTTAACCGCATGCTTGGCGAAGAGCGCGTTGTTGTTTACGACTTGCCAGGAACAACCCGTGATAGTATTTATATTCCTTTTGAACGTGATGAGGAAAAGTACACCTTAATTGATACAGCAGGTGTGCGTCGCCGTGGAAAAATATTTGAAGAGGCAGAAAAGTTCTCTGTTGTTAAAACCTTACAAGCCATTAAAGACGCGAACGTTGTCATCTTTGTTATGGATGCTCGCGAAGGTGTAGTTGAGCATGACCTTAACTTATTAGGCTTTGTATTAGAGTCGGGGCGTGCATTAGTAGTCGCACTGAATAAATGGGATGGCATGGAGCCAAGCGAGCGCGACTGGATTAAAACAGAACTAGAGCGTCGCCTTTACTTTGTAGATTATGCGGATATTCATTTTATCTCAGCCAAGCATGGTACGGGGGTTGGACATCTCTATAAATCAGTTCAATCATCCTTTAAGTCTGCAGTAACACGCTGGCCTACTAATCGCCTAACCCAAGTGTTAGAAGATGCTATCCGTGAGCATCAACCGCCTATGGTGAATGGACGGCGTATTAAACTACGTTATGCCCATCTAGGAGGTGCTAATCCACCTTTAATTATCATTCATGGTAATCAAGTAGATGAAGTACCTAAGAGCTATACTCGCTACTTAGAGAACACCTACCGACGTGTATTACGCATTGTAGGTACACCTATACGAATAGAATACAAAGGTGGCTCAAATCCATTTGAAGGCAAGAAAAATAAACTCAGTGAGCGTCAGGTCAATAAAAAACGCCGCTTGATGGAGTTTAAGAAAGAAAAAGAACGGCGCAAGAAAAAACGCTAATAATACCCCCCTCCATAATGAACTGCCCCCGAAAAGTATGTCCAACTTTTCGGGGGCAGTTCATTATGGGGCGTTTTATTTTTAGGTAATTTAGGATGATGGAAAAAGAGCAACAGCAAGCCCAAGCATTTGAAGATTATAGTTTTCAAGTTGTAGAGCAACTCTTTACGAAATACGATGGAAAGCTAGAGCAAATGCCCGATAAATTACAGGAAATAGTACTGATTTGGCGGGTTGAGGCAGATATGTATAATGGTGGTTTCTTACAGTTTTTCTGCAATTGGGGCTATGACAATTACTGCGCTACGATAAAGCTGCTTGAGCGCTTAGCATTAAAGCATGCGCATGCTATTTTACAGGAGTGTGAGCAGTTAATTTCACCTGTTCAGCACGATGAGCGTGTGACCAGCTATCAGGATATTTATACTTATTTACCAGAGTATTTGTCTGAAACTCAGCTGGCTCGATTAGATGAGCTAGATGCACTTTATTGGGGGGATCCTGATCAGATACAACTTCTATGTTATAAGGTTTATATGCAGTGATGAGGGTACGCAGTTTATTGTTGAGTGTATTGGTTGGGTTGGTAGGGTGTTCAACAGCAGAGGTATTCGACTTATCCACTCAATTACGCCATCGTAACTTTATTCTAGTGCAGGTGAATCAGCAGCTTATTCCTGAGCCCAGTTTTGTGCATCGGTTATCTTTTGGAGAGCGCTTATTTGTCAGTGGTACTATGTGTAATGAGTTTTCTGGATTTGCCCAGATTAAAGGCAGCAAGCTGCAGGTAATAACCTTGCAGCAAACAGAGAAAGCCTGTGTTAATCCTGTGCTGAATACATGGGATCTCATATTACAGCGAATGCTATCCCAAGGCGCTGAAGTGACTTGGCAAGGGCAGTTGTTAATTTTAAAGCAAGGGGATGAGCAGCTTACTTATCAACTGCGTGATTATGTATTTTAAAGCTCGAACTCCATAAAGTCATGGGCGAGATAACTATTAGGAAAAATAGTTTGGCATTCTGCTAATAAACGCTGAAAGTCTGTTTCCTTAAAATATCTTGTGCTGATATGGGTCGCAATCAAGCACTTAACATTAGCCTCTTTAGCTATTTGTGCTGCTTGTGTGGTGGTTGAATGCCCATATTGTGCTGCTTTGTCAGCTAAGGCATGTTCATGAGTTGTTTCATGCACCATGACATCTACTTCTTTAGCCAACAATAGGCTGTTTTCGCAAGGCATAGTGTCGCCAAAAATGGCCAGTTTTAGCCCTTGTTTAGCAGGCAACAAGTACTCTTTCCCATGGATAATGCGCCCGTCATCTAGTTGGATTGTTTCTCCTAGTTTTAAGTTTTTTAACCAAGGTCCTTTCATTATATTTTGTTGCTCTAGGCGCGCTATATCTAAATTAGGTGCGAGAGGGGCTTGCTCTATACGAAATCCAAAAGACTCAATGCGATGCTTTAAGCTATAAGCAGAGACCTTAAAATCTCCTTCGTCAAATAACTCACCCTCAGTAAACTCATTAATAATCAAGGGATAATCTATGTAGGCGCTGGAAATGCTAAGTGCTGTGTCCACGAAATGCTTAATACCCACTGGTCCATAGAGGGTGAGAGGGTCTTTAGTTCCGCTCATAGCACGGCTTGATAAGAGACCAGGTAATCCAAAAATATGGTCGCCATGCAGGTGAGTAATAAAAATCTTACTAATTTTAGTGCTACTAAAATAACTCTGTAGAATTTGCTGTTGGCTGCCTTCACCGCAGTCAAATAGCCAAATTTCTTTACGCGCCCCTATTAAGTCCAAAGCAATACTTGTGACATTGCGATAGCGCGAGGGTACACCTGAACTCGTCCCTAAAAAAATCAGTTTCATTGATTATTCTTCTAACATGAGCTGTTATTTTTACTCGATAGCTTAAGTTATTGTAGATTTAGATAACTGCTAATCCAGCTTAATTGGTAAAGTTAACTGTACCAAGGTGCTATAAAGCTGTTATTCAAACAAGTCAGCATGCAAAATGCAAGGATGCCAAGTTAGCGGCATCTTTTGTTTTTAAGGGTGAGGAAAACTATGCAGTTGGTAAGTAAGCTTCCGAATGTAGGAACCACAATTTTTACTCAAATGTCACAATTAGCGCAACAACATCAAGCGCTCAATTTATCCCAAGGTTTTCCTGATTTTTCTGCGCCAGAACCCTTACTGGTTGCCTTGGCTAAGTATACGCAGTTAGGCTATAACCAATATGCACCCTTAATGGGCTTACCCCAGTTGTGCGAGTTAGTTGCCGATAAAATTGCACGGCTTTATAAAAATACGGTGAATGCGGCAGCGGAAGTCACTATTACGCCAGGAGCTACGGAAGCTATTTTTTGTGCAATACAAGCTATTGTGCGGGCAGGAGACGAAGTTATTGTATTTGACCCTTGTTATGATAGCTATGAGCCATCCGTTGAGTTAGCAGGTGGAAAATGTATTCATCTGGCCTTGCAAGGTGCGCATTTTTCAATTGACTGGCAGGCATTAAAGCAGGCAATCAACATTAGAACACGCTTAATCATTATTAATAGCCCTCATAATCCTAGTGGTAGTCTCCTAACACGGGCAGACCTGGATAGGTTAGCTACTTTAATTCGTGACAAGTCTATTTTTATTTTAAGTGATGAAGTGTATGAGCACTTAGTGTTTGATGGTCAAACGCATGCTAGCGTGTTAGCCCATGAGGAGTTGTATCAAAGAGCCTGTGTAGTAAGCTCATTTGGTAAAACCTATCATGTGACAGGTTGGAAAACCGGCTACATGGTAGCGCCCGAGCACATCACAAAAGAGTTACGTAAAGTTCATCAATATGTCAACTTTTGTGGTGTTACACCTATTCAATATGCATTAGCTGATTTTATGCAGGCATACCCTCAGCATGTGGATGAGTTGCCGAGATTTTATCAACACAAGCGCGATGTGTTGCTCCAGCACCTCTCTGCGTCATCATTTGCCATTCAACCTACCCAGGGCACCTACTTTCAGTTGCTCGATTATTCCGCTATTCGCCCTGATTTAAATGATGTGCAAATGGCGAATTGGCTGACGATTGAAAAAGGCATTGCGACTATTCCGTTATCTGTTTTCTACCAAAATCCGCCGCCGCAGCAGCGCTTAATTCGCGTATGCTTCGCGAAGCGAGATGAGACTTTGGTGCAGGCAGGAGAAAAACTATGCGCGATTTAACACAACTAGAAAACTTACAGTTAGCCATTGTACAGGCACCTATGGTCTGGCAAGACGTAAGTGCAAATTTAGATAATTTCGCACAATTGCTAAACCAAGTTGAGCAGGCTGATTTAGTATTACTGCCTGAAATGTTTAATACAGGCTTTAGCATGGAATCTGAGCGCCTTGCTGAGTCTATGGATGGCATAACAGTAACTTGGCTGAAAGCTCAAGCTATGCGGTTACAGGCGGTAGTTTGTGGCAGTTTAATTGTCAAAGTTGCAGAAGGTGACTTTCGAAATCGACTAATTTGGGCCCGCCCAGATGGCAGCTTGGAAACCTATGATAAACGCCATCTGTTTCGTATGGCTGGCGAGCAAAATCATTACACCGCAGGAACTCATCAGCTAGTGGTAGAGCTGAAGGGCTGGCGGATTCGTCCGTTAATTTGTTATGACTTACGCTTTCCTGTTTGGAGTCGCGATAGCCAAGATACAGACTTGTTATTTTATATCGCCAGCTGGCCGCAAGCACGGCGAAATGCATGGAATCGGTTATTACCCGCACGCGCTATAGAGAATATTTGCTATGTGGCTGGGGTTAACCGTATTGGTGAAGATAACAATGGCTATGCTCATAGTGGTGATAGTCAGGTACTAGATTACTTAGGTGATCCATTGTTACAGGCAAACGCTCAGTTAGGGGTATTTCAGGTAGAGTTAAAGGCTGCCAATTTAGCGAAGTTTAAACAGCGTTTTCCTGCCTATTTAGATGCCGATCATTTTCACTTGGAGCCTTGAGTGCGTAAGTTTTGGATAGCCTTATCGCTTTGTATTTCTTTGTATGGCGGCTGGCAGCTATACCAGTTAGCCACTCATCCATATGTGAGTTTTCTAATTGATGTGACTGAGGATGAGCTACAACGCAATATTGAGCGCAGTTTACTTGTATTTGCGGATCAAACCAAAGTAGAGCAAAAATTACGCGAGGCTTTGCTTGAGACACCAGCAGATTGGTTAGTCATAGACCTTATGCAAGAATATGCTCAAGAGCAGAAGTTTTCTCTTAATACAGCGTTGTTAGAGCAAATTGAGTTAAGAGATAGTGAAGAGCGTGGCTATTGGGCAGCAGCGCAAGATTGTTGGCAGTGTGTGCGTGACCCTGAACATTGCCCGATTAGTTTTGCCCAAACCTGCAATGTGGTTACTGAAATGAC
Organism: Pseudomonas sp. F1_0610; assembly: GCF_047470865.1. Lineage (NCBI taxonomy): Bacteria > Pseudomonadati > Pseudomonadota > Gammaproteobacteria > Pseudomonadales > Pseudomonadaceae > Pseudomonas > Pseudomonas sp. F1_0610. The sequence goes on along the minus strand of NZ_JAZDRH010000026.1, from coordinate 15,326 downwards.
GCCTGTAGGGGATGTGCGCTCTTTAATTATTGAATATGGACACTGGCAAAATGATCAAGAGGTTGACCAGTTAAATGTTGCGTTATCTGTGGTAGGTTTAGGCGCAACAGCGGCAGCAGTAGGCACAGTTGGGAGTTCTTTATCCATTAAAGTAGGTGCAGGTTTTATTAAGGCGGCTAAAAATGCAAAGCGCTTAAATAGCAAGTTAACTCGCTTTTTAGTGCGTAATACTGCAGGTTTACTGGACTTTTCAAAAGTACCAAAGGGTTGGGTGAGCGAACCTAGATTACTTAAACAAGCAATTAACTCTGAAAAATACCAAAACATTACACAGTTGGCAGGTGGCGTAGGCGATATGTTACGTGGTGCCGGATTTGCGCGCACCATCAAATATGTCAATACCATTGATGATGCCCATGATGCGGCTAAATTAGGGCGTTTAGCTAAAGTGAGCAAATCGAGAGGAATAGTAGCGTTAGAGATGATGGGGAAAAACCGTTTGTTTAAGCAAATGAGTAAATACAGCCGCTACGCCAAAATCATGATAGCTACAGCTGTAGCCTTTATATTTAGCCTAGTGGGTGTATTTTTCTCAACATTCGTTACTCTTTTTCAGCATGTTGCAGTTAGATATATTCGTCATAAAGCCTTTACTGCAGGTTAGTTATGTTACCGCTGAGCGCATTAGGGTTGCTGGCTGCCTCTGGATTTACCTCGGCTACTTTATTGCCTGGCAGCTCAGAAGTAGCGTTAGTGGTGTTTCTGCAAAGTTATGAAGCATACGCTTGGGTGGCATGGGGGGTACTTAGTGTGAGCAATACACTAGGCAGTATGACTTCTTTGCTGATTGGACGTATTTTTCCGCCTAAAAAACCATTTAATCCACGTATTCAAACGCTTATTCAAGACTATGGTAGTTTAAGTATGTTATTGGCTTGGGTGCCTGTTATTGGTGATGCTTTGCCTGTTGCTGCTGGCTGGTTACGCTTACCTTTTGGGCAGTGCGTTATCTATCTGTTTATAGGTAAATCTGCAAGGTATTTGATTTTAATCGGTTTATTGCAGTTTTTTTAAAATAGGTGGCTCCTTAATAGATTAAATTATTGATAATTTTATAGTGCCAATTATATATGTTGAGTAGTGAATTGGTGCTTTTTAAGGCTGCGACAGAAGATCGCAGCTAATAGCCGCTTAACTAGAAAAACAGCCGTGTTGAACAAGGTTAAAGTGCATCAATAAATCGCATTCAGCTTATATTAAGGTGAAAATCAAGCAATTAATTAAAGGTTAAGCGGAAAATTTTTCAAGACTAATGATATTGGTTCTCATTAGCTACAGAATTACACTTTTATTTAGTTTTCGAGCATCAACTCAATTCTCAACGACTTAAATAAGGTGATCCAATGTCTAAGCTAAGCCATCTTGCTCTCGCTTGCTCAGTTGCACTTTTTGCAACTTCAAGCTGGGCCAAAGAATATCCTGTAGGACAGCCCATTCTTAAACATGGTATGGAAATAGCGGGTGTGTATTTGCAGCCAGTGACTATGGATCATGGTAAAAATCATAGTCAGCATTTGCCGGCAGTAGAAGCAGACATTCATTTAGAAGCCGATATTCATGCCACAGAAGATAATCCTAATGGCTTTGCCGAAGGCGACTGGATGCCGTATTTAACCGTTAAATATCAACTACAAAAGTTAGACGGCAAAAGCCCAGTTCAAGAAGGCGTATTTATGCCTATGGTCGCTAATGATGGGCCACATTATGGTGAAAATATCAAAATGGCAGGACCTGGGAAATACCGAGTGACATACACCATTCTTCCGCCATCTGCCAATGAGCAAGTTGACTTTGGTCGTCATATTGATAAAGAAACTGGCGTAGCTGCATGGTGGGAACCCTTCACTGTATCTTGGGATTTCGTTTACGCAGGTATTGGTAAAAAAGGCGGTTATTAATTAACCACTGATAGATAAGGCAGCTTAGGCTGCCTTCTTGCGTTAAACCAAGGAAACTTATTATGCGTCATTTTTTAGTCGCTTTTTGGCTAGGTATTTTTAGCTTAAATGCTATAGCTGCTGAAACCGTTACTGTTCAACTAGAAATGAAAGACGGTGATCTTATTCCTAACACCTTTACAGTACCTGCAAATACACGCATTCGTATTGAAGTGAGAAATACAGGTACTTCCCCTGTGGAATTTGAAAGTACTCAGCTACGTAAAGAAAAAGTGCTGGCGCCTGGTGCCAAATCTGTGGTTGTGATTGCACGATTGCGTCCAGGTACCTACAGCTTTTTTGATGACTTTCATTTAGACAAGCCGCACGGCACCATCATTGCAGAGTGAACACATGGGACAAGTATTATTTGTAGTCTGGCGTGAAGCAGTTGAAGCGCTATTGGTGATTGGGATTTTGTATGCATGGTTAACCACTTTGCCAGAAGGCAAAACAGGTAAGCGTTTTCTCCTGTTAGGTGTGGTGATTGGTTTAGTATTAGCTGCCTTTCTTGCGGCTAGTATTTATGGCTTATCGAGTATTCTCGAAGGGGAAACCTACGACCTCTTTATGATAGGCATGCAGTTATTTGCAGCAGTATTGATTGTGCAAATGGTGTATTGGATGAGTCAGCATGGGCGTCATCTTAAACAGCATTTAGAGCAGGGCTTATCAACCCATGTAGCCAATGCTAACTGGTTAGGTGTGACCCTCATTACAGCTATTGCTATAGCCCGTGAGGGCAGTGAAATTGTGGTCTTTCTTTCCAGTACTATTTTTGCATTAACCAGCGAAACGCTTTGGCCATTTATAGGGCAGTGTGCGCTAGGTTTAGTGTTGGCCTTTCTAACTTTTTATTGCTTCCAAGCGACTAAACGCTTTATGTCATGGCAGCTATTTTTCAAAATTACCACCATAGTTTTGCTTTTCCTTGGTGCTTCGTTGTTTTTAAAAGGCATGGAAGGCGTATTGGATTATGGCGAAAGCAATCTTGATTGGGAACTAGCAGAGTGGCTGTTAGATCCAGTTTGGAATATTTCAGATTGGCTTAATGATTCTAGCTCTACAGGTAGTTTGTTGGCGTCCTTATTTGCTTATCGTTCACAACCTACTTGGTACAGCCTCATTTGTTTTGGAGCCTATTGGCTGGTTATCTGGTTTTTATTCAAAGTTGTAAAACGTAAATAATTCAACCCATGCCAGCGAGAGCCTGACTCGCTGGCTGAAGGTATAGCTTCATGCAAAATAAATTTTCCGTGTATTTGGCTTATGCTGGCAATTGGATGCGTGATCACCGTAAGGTTATTCTGGGTATTCAATGGGCGATAGTGCTGATTTACGCCGTCCTAATTATAGTGCCTTGTTTTTATCCTGTACCTGATAATGATGCACGTATACTGAACAACATTACGGTGTTTGCACAGTTTTGTTTTTGGGGTATCTGGTGGCCTTTCGTTTTACTCTCCATGATCTTTCTTGGGCGATTTTGGTGCGGCGTTATGTGCCCTGAAGGTGCACTTACAGAATGGGCAGCAAAACATAGCGTTGGACGACCTATTCCTAAGTGGATGCGCTGGGGCGGATGGCCTTTTGTCGCTTTTGCGTTGACAACTATTTATGGTCAGCTAGTCAGTGTGTACCAGTATCCATGGGCCGTTCTTTTAGTATTAGGCGGCTCAACAGTAGCGGCTATCGTTGTAGGTTTTATTTATGCCAAACAAAAGCGCGCTTGGTGTAAATATTTATGCCCTGTGAATGGCGTTTTTGCGTTGTTATCAAAATTAGCACCTGTCTACTATAAGGTTGATCAGTCCGCTTGGGATGCTAACCTGCAACACGAAAAAGCTAACTTAATTAAGGTTGCGCCTGTTAACTGTGCACCTTTGCAGCCGCTACGTAGCATGCAGGGCGCCAGTGGTTGTCACATGTGTGGACGCTGTAGCGGCTATCATAATGCGATTGATTTAACATTTCGCTCACCTACTGATGAAGTGGTACGCCTAGGTGCTAGTGAGGCCACATTTTGGCAAATGATGCTGATTATTTATGGTCTATTGGGTATTGCTATTGGTGCATTCCATTGGACAGTTAGCCCGATTTTTATTGATTACAAGCTCATGTTGGCTGAGTTTTTTGTTGATCATGAAATTTGGTGGATTTTAGATACCAACACACCTTGGTTCTTATTAACTAACTACCCTGAGAATAATGATGTTTTTTCATGGTTAGATGGCTTGTGTATTCTGACTTATATTCTTGGTACAGCAGCAGTTTTAGGTAGCAGTATTTTGGTGTGTATTACTAGTGCTGTGGCAACTGTAGGGCAGATTAGCAAACAGCGTATTTATCATTTAGCACAAGCATTTATTCCTATTGCAGGTGCAGGTGTATTTTTAGGGCTTTCTGCTACCACACTGAGCCTGATTAAGCATGAAGGCATTAAAACTTGGTGGGCTAATGATATTCGTCTTGGCATCTTACTGGTTTCTAGTCTAGCGGTAGCTTGGCTGGGCTTTAAAATCCTTAAACTTTGGAGCTCAGGCATCCGTTTAGTTTTGTCTTTTGCTTGGCTACTCGCAGGTTTAGCGCTTGTGAATATCGCATGGGGTTATATGTTTTGGTGGTGGTAGGCTGTTGCTTGTGTGCTCTACTAACTTTAAGCAGGCTTCTTAAGCTGTACCGCGGACTGTATCTGCTTGGTTGATTATGAAGCCGTAAACGGCCAATTAATACATAGCTATTTTTAGTTGATGGTAATTTTTTATTAAAGATTCAACAATGTCATTAAATTATTGTCATTTTATTTGGATTATGATTAATAGTAGTTTGATTGGTTTAATAGACAAGGTCAGGTTAGATGAAAAGTACGTCGAAACTCTATTGGTCTGCTGTAGTTATTCCATTCTGGCTTGCTATTGGTGTCTATGTGACAGGCGTATTTTACCCTGAATATAGCCATTTCAACCAAGCTATGAGTGAGCTAGGTGCTATAGGTTCGCCTGTCCATAGCTTGTCGCCTTTAATTAATAATTATCCATTAGCAATACTGTTTTGTACATTTGGCTACGTGCTGATTGTGAATTTTAAAATATCTAAATGGGTAATTTTATCGGGTCTGTTAATTATTATTCATGGTTTAAGCAGTGCGCTAGCAGGTTATTTTACTTGTGATATTAGGTGTAATTTGGATTCTCAATTGCTAAGCCAAAGTATTCATAATTGGGCAGGCTTAGTGATGTTTTTTAGCTTGCTACTAGCCAATATTATTTGGCTGTTTTTATCAAAAAAATATTTGCACAGTGACGGCTTTATTATTTTTTCTTTACTCACCGCTTTAGCAGCGATAGGTCTACTACCTTTTATGGCAAAAGCAGTAGAGGAAGGTGTTAATTTTGGGCTGTATCAACGCTTAAATTATGCTGTTCAGGTGGTTTGGTTGATGGTCTTGGCTCTTTTCTTGTTGCGGCTTAGACAAGTACATTAAAGAAAAGACCGTTTTTAATGCAAGTAAAGCTGTAACTAAAAAGCAGGTTGATTTACAAAAAATTAAACTAAATAGCCTTTAAAAATTATAAAAAGCTGGCTTTTATACAATTGAATGCAGGGCAGGGCTTTGGAACCCTATTACAAGCTAAATCAGGAAAATAGCGTTTCTGCTAGATAGGGTGGGCTGTGTTTGGCTGGTGGAATAGAAAAGTATCAAACATAAAAAAGCCCTGATAAATTAAGTTATCAGGGCTTTGTAAATTGGTTGCGGGAGCCAGATTTGAACTGACGACCTTCGGGTTATGAGCCCGACGAGCTACCAAGCTGCTCCATCCCGCACCGCCTATTATATGGATTTTTTTAATAAAATCAATTAATTAGTAAATTAAATTGATAAAAATTGCTCAGCTTAGCCGTGGCGCAGTCTGTAGCGCTTGTAAGGCATAATTGGATTGTTGATACAGGGCGATAGTCTGGAACTGTCATTATTTTATAGGTGTTAGTAATTAATTCTTTATAATCAATGAGTTATTAGATAATTTATTGATAATGCTTCTCATTACTTGATTTCCTTTGTTTTCTAACGTTAAACTGACTGCTAGTCATTAGTGCGCAGGTTGCGTTGGAACATTTATGCAGAAAAAATTAATTCCTCCAGAATTAGCACAGGCATTTCAGCCCGCTTTATTAGGTTTAAGTTTAGGTACTTTGGCCGCTGCAAGTTCAGGCTTAGGGCTGTTAGCTGCTCTATGGTGTTTAGTACAGTTAGTGCTGGACTATAGTTCATTATGGGTTTGCCTAACGCTTGCTTTTTGTTGTTTAGCAGCCTTACTTGCAGGGTTGGCTGCTTGGTTATCCCATACAGCAGAAGCGCGTTTTGCAGCGAGCCTTAAACGCAAGGTAGCTAGGCATTTATTACGTTTGCCGAGCAGTGTTTTAGCCCGTTATTCAGGCGATTCTTTAAAGCGTCTGGTCGCTGATGATATTGCTGCTTTACACCATTTATTAGCTCATTTGCCCAGTGAGATAGCTACATTTTTAGTGGTACCAATAGCCTCTATTGTTTTATTAGTGATTTATGCTGGTGCAAGTGCGCTATTGATATTACTTCCAGGTGCTGTTGCTGCCCTGTGTTATCTGCTGTTGATTCCTAAAATAATGGCAAGGTACGCGCAAAACCAAGCAGAAGTAATGGGGGATATTGCGCTTTCTATTGATGACTATGCGCGAGGTATACAGGTTAACCGTATTTATGGGGCTGAAGCAGGGGCGCTGGCCGCTTTTAGTCGAGCAAGTAAGCGCTTTATTGATGGCATGCTAACGCGTATTGGACGAGTCGCTAACATTGCCGCCCTGGCTAGTGCGCTGTTGCAAGCTGTTGCTACTTTCGCTATTGCTTATGCTGTTACTTACAATCAGCCGATTGATGAATTGGCGGCTGCATTATTATTTAGTTTGGCCATTGTTACACCTGCATTAAAACTAGGGCACGGGTTAGATTATGTAAGTCAAGGTCGCCAAGCTGCACAGCGATTGTCTGCACTATTAAAAGAACGCTTACTTAGCCATGGCACGCAAACGCTAGTCACTAAGTCTGAACCTATAAAACTTGAGAATATGAGTTTAAAAATAGCTAACCAACAATTATTTAGTCAGTTAAATTACATATTCTCTCCTTCTAAAATAACTGCTATTACAGGCCCTAGTGGTATTGGAAAGTCCAGCTTGCTGCGTGTTTTGGCCGGTTTAGAAACAGTGCAGCAAGGCTGTGTAAAAGTTGGGCAAATAGATGCCAGTTGCCTAACAGAAAAAACGCGTCATCAAACCTTCCTGTATATTCCTCAAGGCGCTGATGTAATTGATGCCACTGTTAGGCAAAATCTTGCGTTATCTGCACCACAAGCGACTAATCAACACTATGCAATGGCGCTGACGCAGGCCCAGCTAAATGTCGAGTTAGACGTACAGGCGTTAACGTTATCGGGTGGTGAGCGGCAGCGCCTTAATTTAGCGCGTGCTTTCTTATCGAATGCTTCTTGTATATTGCTTGATGAGCCTACCAGTGCTTTGGATCAAGGAACGGCTGATGCTGTATTTAACCAGCTAAAACGATTAGCGCATGAGTATGGTAAAAACATTATTTTGATCACGCATGATCTCAGGCTAGCCAAACAAGCTGATCAGCATTTACAGCTACCTCCAAGAGCGCCTATGCAGGAGGAGGTCTGATGAATAAATCAATGAATGTTCGCCAGAGAGTTATTGCTATTAGTTTAGGTTGGGTCGCAGTAGCAATAGTAGAAGCAGCTGCCTATTTAGTTCTAGCCTTATCAATTGCTCAGCAGCGCTCGCCTATAATCCTGCTGTTAACTGCATTACTGGCACTATTAGTCACCTTGTGTGTAACGCGTGCAGGTTTTATCTCTGGTGTGCGTTTGGCGGAAAACTTGTATAACGATTTAACGCAGAAAGTAAGCGAAATTAAGTTATCTTGGTTTGACGATAAAAATCGTGCGCTATTAGTGAATACAGCTAGCCGCGCCATTCCTAGCTTAATGAGTGTTCCCGCACATCAATTGCAAAGCTTGATTTATGCGCCTCTAATTCCGTTATTGCTGGTGGCTGGAGTTGTTATAGTCGCTGGCTGGTTAGTTGCTATTGTTACCATTGGTTTGTTAGGCATATCACTAACCATTCAATTTATCGCGCAACGCTATTTAAGCAAGGCAGACGCACAGCGTCATAGTGCGGAACTAACGGCAATGCAATCGACTTTGGAACTGGTTGATCATTTAGAACTATTACGCACCGCAGCAGGTTCAGAGCGTGCATTAGATAGGCTAGAGCAGTGTTGGGAAATTCAGGAAGCCGCTTTAACTAAAACGAATAATGCAGCCGGTATCGCTATTTTATTCTCCACTTTAGCTAAGGTGTTACCACTAGCGGGTCTGTTGATATTTATACTCTTTGTACCTTTATCAGACTTACCAAGTCTGTTGGCTTTGTTCATTCTCACCATGCGTGCCGCTGCACCGCTAGAAGGGTTAGCCTTGGCAGGGTTAGGCATTAATGAGCTGCGTAGTACAGTGGCAGATTATAAAACAGTGCTTGCGGCTCCTTGCTTACCTAGTACACAGCATTCTGTCGCTATTGCAGATAACAGTTTTAGGCTTGAGCGCCTAAGTTATGGATCTGTATTAACGGACGTAGATGTTGTTATTAATGAAGGTACCCGTGTTGCTATTACAGGAGGCAGTGGCTCAGGGAAAAGCACCTTGCTGAGATTACTGATGCGTTTTGATGATCCTGATTCAGGCGTAATTTATTTAGGCAATGCACCGTTAACACAGCTTCGTTATCAACAACTTGTCGAGAAAATCGCTTATGTGGCTCAAGAACCCGTTATTTTTACCGGTACTTTAGCGCAAAACATTCGCCAAGGTAATGAGCAAGCAACAGCGGCTCAAGTTGAGCAAGCTGCGCAATATGCGCAGTTAGGTGAGGTAATAGTACGCTCAGCCTTGGGTATCGAACAACATGTAGGGCACCAAGGTGCAGCACTCTCAGGCGGTGAGCGTCAACGTGTTGCCTTAGCCCGCGCTTTTCTCAAACAAGCCCCCATTCTTATTTTGGATGAGGCGACTTCAGCCTTAGATCAAAACACTGAGCAAGCCATTATTAAGTATGTGCAAACACTGACATCAACCGTATTGTTGGTTACTCACCGTGATCCAGCTAATTGGCAGCCTACGCAATATATTGCGCTATAACTCTTAAGGAATATATTTATGACTCAACATGATTTTTCACAAGCACCATTAATTATTACAGTAGAGCAGGGAGAGCCTACACTTACTCAATTGCAGCAGTTTATTCAAGATTGGGGAAAATGGCTGCAATCTGGTGAATCATTTGCTACTTTACGTATTTTCTCAGATGCTGAATCCTTAATTCATCCGGAAGGCTCTGGACCTATAGTTAAACGCTGGTTTCAAGCATCTAGCCAAGCTATTCGTACTAATGTGTTAGGTATGGCCAATGTCGTACCCGCCAGTGAATATACGCGTATGAGCAAAATGAATGCCGAAAAACTATTTGGTGTTCCAGCTGCTACCTTTGCAGATATTCCAAGTGCACTAGCTTGGCTGAAAGAACGTGTATTAGGAAATAAGCTAGACGTTGCGCAAACACTAGAGGTGCTTGAACGTATGCAGGTAAACAATGACGGATAAAACCACCACTAAAACAAAAACTAGCAAACCACGTCGAACTCGTTCTCCTGAGATTCGACGTGCTGCCCTAATGGATAGTGCGGAGCATTTATTTTTAACTAAGGGCGTAGCCGCTACAAGTGTCGAAGATATTACCCAAGGTGCTCAAGTGGCTAAGGGTACATTTTATTTATATTTTGGCTCTCGCGATGCTATGTTAAGCGCATTACAGGAACGTTTTATTTTGGGGTTTTGTAAGCGTGTAGAACAAGGTTTGGCAGCTTGTGAAAGTGATAATTGGAATCAGCGCCTATACACTTGGTTTTTAACTGCAGTGAGTGAGTTAATTACTCAAGTCATGCTACATGATGTGTTATTTCACGATACCAAAGCGGCTGAAGGGCGCCAGCTAGTATCAGATAATCCTGTGATAGAACAACTAGTCGCTTTACTGGAAGCAGGGCAAGATGCACAAGCTTGGCAAGTTAATAACCCAAAAGCCCTTGCCATTATGATGTTTCATTCAATGCATGGAATTGCAGATGAAGCTATTGCGCTAGGTAATACAGTGGATCAAGAGGCATTAGCAGCAGTGTTAACTCATACGTTTAGCAAGGTTTTGGTTTAGTTTTCCTTATTTATAATGGGCGGAATATTTAACCACAGTTGTATGATGGTTCAATTTAAACTAGAGCTAAAGGCAGCAGCCTAGGTAATGTGAATTTAACGATAATTCAGAAATAAGGGCGCTTTTGTTTGAAGTGTATTTTTATAAGATCGTTTATTATGTGCAGACTATCTGTGTGAGATGAATAAATAATGCATAAACTAATTAATCCTACGTCGGTTTTTAACTCTATCCAATATGGTTTTAGTCAAGCCGTGGAGAGCAGAGGAACACGTCAGTTATTTCTGTCAGGACAAGTAGGTGTTGATGCTAATCAGGTTACCGTAGCGGGTGGCATGTATGAGCAAGCCTTAAAATCGGTGGAAAATATTGAAGCTGTTTTAGCCGACGCAGGCGCTACGCTAGCAGCAGTGACTATGCTGCGTATCTACATTAAACAAGGTGCAGATAGTGAAGCTGAGCAGCAAGCTATTAGCCAAGTACTAAAAGAGAAATTTGCCGAGCATGCTCCTGCTTCGTCATGGATTATTGTTGTTGGTTTATCATTACCAGAGTGGCTTATTGAAATAGAAGCTCAAGCAGTTATTTAACAGCCTTAAACTGGCGGAAAAGACGCCAGTTTTAAAGCGTTAAAGGAAATTTTTAACGCCTGTTAACTTAATCAAAATTTACAAAATTGGCAGTTTCAACTGTTAAGTTGGCTAGTTTGGTTTTTACTATTTTGTTAGTATTTACGCTGCCTTTTTCTCTATTCCTATTTTAAAAATAGCGACTGAAAACGCTCTCAAACGCCCCTATATCTATTGAGAACTTATGGTGATTCAATGATTTTTGTCCCTTTATATTAGCGTGCTCAGGCCCCTTGTTTTATTTTCTTTTTTATTGAGAGTGTTGTATGAGTTGGTTTAAATGGTTTGAACATCGAATAAATCCGTATCCACAGGAAATATTAGAGTTTCCTAAATTGACGATTTTTCATTTCGTACGGGTTTGCGCTAAAGGTGCTGGACCTTGGTTATTGCTGTTAATTATTTTAAACGCAGGTTTAGGCGTTTTTGAGGCTGTACTTTTTCAATTAATGGGCATTATTGTTGACTGGATGAGTCAATTTAGTGCAGCACAATTGTGGCAGGAAAAACGCTGGTCCTTAATTGGCATGCTGTTATTGATTGCTTCTAGTCCTCTTTGGGTACTACTTGCCAGTAATGTGCGTTTTCAAACCTTGCAAGGTGTATTGCCTATGCGTTTACGCTGGCAGTTTCACCGTATGATGCTTGGGCAAAGCATGCAGTTTTATCAAGATGAGTTTGCAGGGCGGGTTTCAGCTAAAGTCATGCAAACAGCATTAGCTGTGCGCGATACCATTATGATCTGTGCTGAAATGCTGGTTTATGTGGTGATTTACTTTTTGACCACAGGGTTGATTCTACTTAGTTTTGACGCTTGGTTATTGCTGCCTTTTGCTGCTTGGTTAGTTATTTTTGGTTTTTGTATGAAGCTGTACATACCTAAATTAGCTGTATTAGCTGAGCGACAAGCTGATGCGCGAGCGTTAATGACAGGACGGATTACGGATGCTTATTCTAATATTGCAACTGTAAAGCTGTTTTCTCATGGTGGACGTGAATCGCGTTATGCCAAGCGGGCTATGCATGAGTTTTTAGGCACAGTCAAAGCGCAAATGCGCTGGATTAGTTACATTGAAGTCATTAATCATTCGCTTAATATGTTGTTAGTAGCTGCCACAGCAGGGCTTAGTTTGTATTTATGGAGCCAAGGGCAAGTAAATGTTGGCGCTGTGGCAGCAGCTACGGCCATGGCGCTACGCTTGGTGGGTTTGTCGCACTGGATAATGTGGGAATCTACGCAGTTATTTGAAAATCTAGGTACAGTACAAGACGGAATGAATACCCTCAGTAAGCCTAATCTATTAAAAGATCACGAGCAGGCAAAGCCGCTTCAGGTTAACAAAGGAGAGATCGAGTTTAAGCAAGTTGATTTTCGTTATGTTGAACATAAGCCACTGTTGACTGACTTTAATCTGCATATCAAAGCCGGTGAAAAAATAGGTTTAGTAGGGCGCTCTGGTGCAGGGAAGTCAACCTTAGTGAATATTTTGCTGCGTTTTTATGATGTAAACGCAGGGCAGGTTTTGATTGATGGGCAAGATATTTCACAGGTAACACAGCAGTCCTTGCGCCAAAACATAGGCATGGTGACGCAGGATACTTCACTGCTACATCGCTCCGTGCGAGATAACATTGTGTATGGACGGCCAACAGCAACAGAAGCCGAAGTGCAAAAAGCCATTGAGCGTGCGCAAGCGGCAGAGTTTATTCCAGCATTGACTGATGCACAGGGGCGCACAGGTTTAGATGCACATGTGGGGGACCGTGGAATTAAGCTTTCTGGTGGGCAGCGTCAGCGTATTGCTATTGCACGAGTCATGTTAAAAGATGCACCTATTTTGTTGCTGGATGAAGCCACAAGCGCATTAGACTCTGAAGTAGAAGTTGCTATTCAAGAAAGCTTATATGATTTGATGGAAAATAAGACGGTTATTGCCATTGCGCACCGGTTATCAACCATTGCAGCCATGGACCGCTTAGTGGTTCTGGATAAAGGCCAGATTGTCGAAATGGGTACACATCAAGAACTATTAGCTAAAAATGGCTTATATGCCCGCTTGTGGAATCGTCAGTCAGGCGGTTTTTTAGGGGATGATGAAAGTTAATGCTCAGGTTCAGTGTATTGCGGATTATCAATGCACTGTAATAGTTGGCTAAACGCTTTTTCCATATCTTCAACGGGTGTATTGGCAAATCCTACAATTAAGCCTTTCACCCGTTTTTCATGCAGATAGTATTTAGATAAGGCTCTAACTAATATACCTTGCTCATTTGCCGCTTGAGCGATAGCAATATCATCTTTGTTTGAGGCTAGGTTTAAAATAAGATGCAACCCAGCATTGCTATTATAACTACCTAATGCGTGCTTTCCTAAATGCTGTTCAATTAGGCCAATTAAGTGCTGGCGGCGCTTTGCATAAAGCTTGCACATACGTCGAATATGAGAAGCATAATGTCCATTTTGAATAAACTCAGCCATAGCGTCTTGGAGCATTAAGTGCCCACCATGATAAAGCTCGCAATGTGCTGTTTTTAACTGCTGAGCAATAGTTTTTGGAAGTACCATATAGCCTAAGCGCAATGCAGGATAAAGAGTTTTGCTAAAACTACCAATATAGATTACAGGCGCATCTGCTTCTAAACCTTGTAATGCAGGAATGGAAGTGCCTGAGAAACGAAAAGCGCTATCGTAATCATCCTCAACTATCCAAGCGCCTAAGCTGCGGGCTAATGAAAGGAGATGATAGCGGCGTGATAGGCTCATAACGCTGCCCAGTGGATATTGATGAGAAGGTGTTACAAATATCATTCTTGGATTAGGTAAATGGCCTTGCGCTGGCGGTACTAGGCCTTGATCATCTACTTTCACAGCATGAGTGGCTAGATCATTCATGCGCAAAATAGCGCGCGTTCCCCAGTAGCTAGGATCTTCCAACCATACATTGTCTTTAGGATTGCACAGCATACGTGTAACCAAATCAAGCGCTTGATGGATGCCTTCAGTGATTAGAATTTGCTCAGGCTCACAGTGTACAGAGCGGGCGCTGGCTAAGTAGTGGGCTAGTACCTGCTGCAATCGAGTACTACCGCCGTGCTGACTATATATCAACTGATCAAGTTTGGGCTGGCGTGCAATACGTGACTGTATCCGGCTAAGTAGTATATGGGGGAAAGCATTAACGTCAGGCGCTCCTGGCATTAACGCTGTCCACTGTGTGGGTAATGAACTGGCATGTTGTAGTAGAGCTTCCCCGCGTTTTGAAAGCTGTACTTCACTACTGTAAAGAAGACTAGATGTTAATTCGTGTTGTGTTAGCTGGGGATTGCGAGGTTGCGTTTTATTAACAAAGGTTCCTTGGCCTCTTTGCGTATAAATATAACCTTCAGCTTGAAGTTGCTCATAGGCGCTAAGCACCGTATTGCGCGATAGTTGTAACGCTTTAGCAAGATCACGCGAGGCAGGTAAACGGCTATCCGCAACCAGACTCGACTCTAGAATACATTGACGAATAGCTGAATAAAGCTGCTTATGCAAGGTTATAGAGGCAGATTTATCTAGGTGTTGTGCTATCAGTTTGGCCGTTAAAGAATGCACGAACGCACCTTCTTAAAATAAGAAATAACAACTATTAATAGTACCATGTTGATTTTTGCTTACCTATAAGCGGCAGGATCAAATTCTTACTACAACATCTAGCTAATTTAGTGAGGTATGCCGCAATAGTGCTTGTGATGGGAGCTACACCCTAGATTCAGCGCAGAAGCAATTGTTACATTTAAGGCAGGTGGACCAAAAGCGAGGTTCAAATCTGCAACTGAAGCTGAAAGAGGTATAGGCAGTGCCTCTTCTTATTCAGGAAAAGTTCTAGAAGGGGGGAAGGGACAGCCTACGATCAATTGTTGATGGTGTAGAGGTTGTTGTAATTAAACGAGGAAATAATGTTGTTAGTGGATATCCAACTGGAAGTGTAAATGTACATATTCCAGATGGATTCTAAATAAGGAGAAATAATAATGTATAGAGAATTAGATGATTTATTGTCTGAAGAAGGTGACGATAATTACTTTTATGAGTATGATTGTAGTTATATAGAAAAATTACTTGAAGGGCTTAAAGATGATGATTGGAGTAAATTGATTAATGGGCTGCATGAAAAGGATGATCGTTATAAGAGAAGATTAATTTATATTCTTGAGGGTGAGACAGGTGTTAATGGTTTTAATGCCTTGCTAGAAATAATTATTCAATCTAAGAAGCTCACTATCGAGATGGTTCAAGCGTTAGATCGTTTTACAGATGAACCATATAAAGGAGTGATTATTTCAGATAGATCAGTCATGAAAGAAATTAAAAAAATAGCAGATGATATAAATA
>NZ_JAZDRH010000025.1:0-45637 GCF_047470865.1 Pseudomonas sp. F1_0610 | reverse complement strand
AAAAAATCTCTACTAACACCCACATCTCTAATTTCATTATGAATTATGACGTTTATACTATAGCCCTGTATTTTTTTAATACCTGAGAAAAATTTAAGGCAACCTACACCATCTAACCATATAGTATCTATTGACAGTTTTTCTATAAGCTTACTTAACTCACCAAGCAATTTCATTTTGTTAAAATAATAAAAGCGTTTTCCTTTTATAGACCTCCTATTTCCTTTTAAGAAAAACACTTCAGCATTACAAAATGAATAGTCAACATACTCACCTTGTAAAAAAAGGATATACCTATTTCCATTACCACTATTTATAATTAAATCAGTAACCTTGTGAATGGACTTATATTCTTTTTCTGATGACCATAAAATATAAAGTGTATTCATACAATTCCTTCCATAGAAAAACACACATCTAACAAATTAATATTTCCAATATTGACATTTTTATCTGAGTAGTTTTTCTTCCAATCCATAAAATGAAAATACGGGACTCGAATATCAATTAAACTGTTGGTAATAACACCATTTTTCCAATACCATTTTTGAGGAAAATTTTTCGTACCGTCCACCCAGTTTATACCCGCATTAGGAGTAGTATAAGCTTCATGAAAATAACTTTTTTGTCTTAACCCATTAAAAGCGTCTGCTATTTTTCTTAATCCTTCTGGCCAATTTTTGTGCTTAATGAAGAACTTAGAAAATGCTCCTTCGTCTAATGCATAATGTTCTTGGCTTTCAAATTTTTCTTTCCAATTGAGTATTTTTAAAAAAAGATTTTCTAACCCTGAAGATGATCTAATTAGCGTTAAATGCCCTGATATTCTATTCTGATGATTAGAAATCAGATCATACTTGCTCATTAAGTCGCCATAATAATTAAGCAGATCCCCATACACTAGATCAATATCACTAAACGCCCAAAACTCATATTTACTTATAATATCTTTATTTAAATAACCCAGCACAGGTTTTAAATCGCATAACTTATAAGGGCTACTAGGATAAAAGTTAATACTCAACTTTTCAGATATATCTTTACAATACTCATTAAAGGTTAAATTCACAAAGAAAACATTACTTACTTTATATTTAGAGCAATCGACATCCGTAAAAAAATACCAGTCCACATGAGGGTTAAGCTCGCAACTTTTTAAAAAAATTGGAAACCAAGCAGGTAACTTACCAAAGTAAGGAATCAATACAACTAATTTTTTCATTTCAAACTATTCCTAAACATCCTACCGGTTTCTGCACGATATAAATTTTAAACTATACTTCTATTGAACAACCTATCAAAAAAACTAAGCTTCTTAGCCTGTCTTAATTCAGGCTGAATACTAGCAACAATCTTCTGTCCAATTAAGTCAAAAGTAAATCCTGAATTGGCCAGCTTTTTACCATTTTCAGCTATTGTCTGTGCTTGGATCGGATTTGCTCTTAAATAGGTAAGTTTTTCAATTAGCTCGCTAACACTTTGATATAAAACTACAGTTTCCATATCTTTAAAGCCAACAGCATCTGCTTCTTCATCTGAGTGTTTATAGGCAAATACCACGCAACCGCAGGCCATGGCCTCAAAGTTTTTTATCATATATTCGCCCATCCCCATATCCGCGCTGACAAAGAAGCGGATACGATTGAGCATATTTACGTAGTCGTCACCTGAGTTTGTCTTGGTCACTATCAGGTTTTCTTTGCTACTTAACTCATCCAATAAGGCTTTGCGTCCTGAATAAGCAACGCTTTTGGTGCTACCCACAAAACCCAGTTCAATATCCCGCTCTAGATGCTTGTCTTGCATCATATTTTGGTCGTAGCCTTTTGCTACAAAGACGGCATCAAAGCCTTCTTCACGTAATTTTCTGGCTACACTTGCGCCTGAACTTAACACTCTAATCCAAGGCATTTTACTGTAATAGTAGGAAAATTTACCTGTGTATTTGCAATCAATGTAATTCTGGTAGGCGTCGTGTTCTAAGGCAACTAGATTAGGAATAGTGCGAATAAAACGGGTTTGTTTAAGCTCTTTTTTAAAACGTAAAAAAGTGATGATACGATCATATTGGGTTACATCTATATTTTTTTTAAAGTAGCGACGTAAATTAGCTTGTTCTTCATCGGTTAAGCGCAATATTGTGCATTCACAATAACGGGCAATAGCAGCGTAAAGCTCATCTAAAATAATGCGCTGCTCATCTTGTACTAATAATAAAACCTTCACAGGTTTCTCCTCTACGTCAAACCTTTGTCTTATGCTGTTTTACTATTGTTAATTACACTGCCATCTTTATGCACAATGATGAACTGCCCATTCCAATACTCCACTAGGAAAACTTTACTATAGTCTTCTAGTCCAAAGTGTTTCATTTTTTGCACGAACCAATCTTCATCTTTTCCTAAGTCTTTTAACTCTGAATAGCAAACACAACCATTCATAAAAATGAGTTTACCTGGCAGGTGAAATCCCTGATCCTTAGTCAGAATGGTTAGTTGCCCATTTGGTTCAATTTGTAGAAAGTTAATTTCTGCAAATGACATATGCCCTGCAATACGCAAACTGCTTGCAATGCAAGCGATATCTATTTTGTTGCGCTTGTCATTAATACTTTCAACATGGAATTGGCCATCACGAATAAGCACTATTGGGCTAGCTCCAGCAAATGCTCTAAAGAAGTTAGTCTTGTGCACCAACCAGTTAAGGCTGTTGATTAGCGCAATTCCTACAATTAACGAACTAATATATTGCCAAAATGCCAAATCTGTATTGTAGATGATTCCGCCTATGATGCCGCCCAAGACAAAATTGCCTACAAAATCAATAGCGTTCATTTGCGAAATTTGTGTTTTTCCTTGCCAATTCATATTAGCAATGATAATTAAAAAACCAATAAGCAGCTTCACAAAAAGCAAAAGGTATGGGAGCAAATAGTTTCCAATAGCCAATAAAATATCCATATTGTGAGTTAGCCTCTAATGCTTAATTGAGCACACCTATGCGGCATTATAGTTTATGCTTTTTTTATCCAAGCCCAAAACTGTTGTTTGACTTCAATATCAGTAAAGCCTTGAAAATTACTCTCCTGCCAGTCAATTTTCCCTTGCTGTGCTTGTTCAATCAATTGTGCACATGCGCTGTCATCTGCTAATGGAAATCGCTGCTGGCGGTTTTTAATCACTTCTACAGCACCACCGCAGTCACTGGACAATACAGGCACTCCAGCAGCCATCGCTTCAAGCAATACCATACCAAAGGGTTCATGATCTGAGCTTAAAACAAAGAGATCAAAGGCCTTAAAGTAGCACTTTCCATTGGCAACCTGTCCTAAAAAACGCACCTGTTTTTCAATGCCTAAGCGCTGTGTTAATAATTTTAGCTCTGTTTCTAAGCGCCCTTTTCCCATGATAACCAGCAAACTTCCCTCTGGTAGTTGAGGAAGTGCTTTAGCAAAGGCTTTAATAAGGGTGGTTTGGTCTTTATCTGGATGCAGGCGCCCAACATTAGCCACCACATAAGCATCCAAGGGCAAGTTGAGCTGGCTACGAGCTTGTGTGCGATCAATTTGTTTATTTTGTAAGGCTTGAGGGTCAATGCGGTTGTAAAGTGTTTCAATTCGTTCAGCGCTCCATTTGGGGAAGCACTGGCGGATATCATCACGCACAGCATTGGAAACACCTAACAAACGTAAACGCTTGGCAAAAAAATTGGCGAAGATTTGGCGTGAACGGCGTTGATAATCACCAAAAGCATGGTGAACACCAATTACAGGCAGCTTAGAGCCTAGTAAAGCTATGTAAATAGGTTTAAAGCGATGCGCAATACAAAATGCATAGTCACGCTGTGCTGCTAGTTTTTTAAACGCTGAAATAGCAGAAAGCTTTAAACCACGAATTTGCTTGCTAGTGTAGTTGAGAAAAATAACTTCATCTGAAGCGCTTTCACTGCGTACGCTATCATCAGGCTTGCCGGTTAAGTAAACAGTGCATACCTTATATTCGGTGCCAATAAACAGTGCTGCATATTGCCGTGCACAGTCAAGAAAGGGGCCATCATGGCCGTGACAAAACTGCAGGACCCATTTAGGCCCTGCAGTGCTTGAAGTGTTAGGCTGACTCATTCAATGCGTCTTCACTAGATGAGGTTTCTGGTTCTTTAACAACTAAAATATCTTCCATGATGAGGTACTGTAAGTCCGAGCCATAGAACATATTGAGCGCATCTGTTGGTGAGCAAATCATCGGCTCGCCGCGGCGATTCAATGATGTGTTCAGGGAAACTCCATTGCCTGTTAGCTTTTCCAACTCCAGCATTAAATCGTACCAGCGCGGGTTGTATTGACGTTCTAGTACTTGCGCACGAGAGGTGCCATCTTCATGTACTACCTCACCAACACGCTCTTTCCACTCTTCATTGACCTCAAAGGTAAAAGTCATAAAAGGTGACGGATGATCAACTTTTAGCATTTTTGGTGCAACGCTATCTAGCATTGAAGGGCAAAATGGACGCCAGCGTTCACGGAATTTAATTTGTTCATTAATACGATCGGCTACGCCTGGCACACTTGGGCAACCAATAATAGAACGCCCACCTAGTGCGCGCGGACCAAACTCCATACGGCCTTGGAACCAAGCTACCGGATTACCATCGACCATAACCTTGGCAATATGCTCTGGCACATTGTCAATCTTTGTCCATTTAGGTTGCATGGGATGTTTTGCGCACGCGGCAATGACTTCTTCATTGCTATAGGCTGGGCCTAAATAAACATGCTCCATTTTTTCTACAGGCACGCCACGTTGCTGCGACACATAAGCGGCGGCACCTAAGGAAGTGCCCGCATCACCAGCCGCTGGCTGAACCCATAGTTCTTTAACTTCATCACGTGCAATAATTTTTTGATTAAGCTTAACGTTTAACGCGCTACCGCCAGCAAAAGCGATTTTTCCTGTTTGTTTAATAATATCGCCAAGGTAGTAATCCATCATTTCTAACGCTAGCTTTTCAAATAGGGCTTGCACGCTAGCGGCATAATGAATGTATGGATCATCTGCCACGTCGCCTTCACGCTTTGGCCCTAACCATTCAATCAGTTTAGGTGAGAAGTAAAAGCCTTTGCCATTTTCTTTATAGCGGCGCAAGCCAATAACGTTGGCGTATTCTGTGTTGATAACAAGCTCGCCATTTTCAAATTTGGCTAGGCGAGATAAGTCATACAAATCAGGATTACCATAAGGTGCCATGCCCATCACTTTGAATTCGCCATCTAGCATTTCAAAGCCAAGGAACTCAGTCATAGCACCGTATAAGCCGCCCAACGAGTCAGGATCATAAAATTCTTTAATTTTATGAATTTTGCCATTCTCACCATAACCAAAGAAGGTAGTGGCATATTCGCCTTTACCATCAATGCCTAAAATGGCAGTTTTTTCTTTAAATCCTGAGCATAAGTAGGCGCTAGCCGCATGTGCTAGATGATGTTCAACGGGTTCAATTTTGACTTTTTTCAGGTCAAAACCTAGCTGCTCTAAACACCATTGTGTTTTTTTATAAAAACGCTTAAAACGGCGGTTACCTGTAAAAATAGCATCTAAGGCGCGATCAGGTGCATACCAATAGCGTTTAGCATAGTGCCAGCGCGCCTTCTCTGCCAAACTAATAGGTGCAAATGGAATAGCAACAACATCAACATCGCTCGGCTTAATACCTGCAAATTCTAGACAGAATTTTGCTGACTCATAAGGCATGCGGTTTTTTGCATGCTTGTCTCGTACAAAGCGCTCTTCTTCTGCGGCTGCAATTAATTTGCCATCTATATATAACGCAGCAGATGGATCATGACTTAATGAACCTGAAAGTCCGAGAACTGTTAAACCCATGGGTTACCCCTTTGTTTTATCGTGGCAGACGCTATGCACCTGCGGTAAACGCTGATCAAGTAGTGTGTACAACGCACTGTCTGGCGCCCAATTGCGTAAAAAGCGCTGCCGATCTTTGGCATAAGCTTTGACAAAAGAGGCTGTTTTTTGGTGCTGTTGTACGGCATCAAGATCTATTAATAGCCATCGACCTTGTTGCCAAAAAATATTGTGTCCTTTTAAATCACCATGACTAATCTGTTCACGTATCAGCGCATTAAATAACTGATCTAAAGCGAGCAACTCAGTCTCTGGTGGGCTTATATCTTTATATTGAGCCCAATGTGCAATTATATCCTGTCCTGCACAATAATCAGTAATTAGCCAAGCGGGTCCACGTAACCCTAGCCAACGGTATTCTTTCACCGCTAATAAGGCTGGTGTGTAAATACCTAAAAAATTTAATCTATTACCTTCATACCAGCTATGCCAAGCTCGGCTAGGCCGCCAAAATCGCTTCAACCAATGCCGCCAATTTTTAATATTGTAGCGCTTTATGATGAACGGCTTATCGTTCCAGATCACCTTTGCTACTGTTGCTGCGCCACCTGTTTTGTAGATATGCCCTTGGTTAATAAAGTGATCTGCATTTTCTAGTAACTGAGCTAGATCTTGTTGTTCATATTCTGCACGTTTTGCAATGGTTAAACCAAAAAGGCTAATTTGTGCAAAAAATAAGGTGCAATCTCGTTTAGTCTTTTTTAAATAATCCCGTAATCGCCAGGCACGAACACGCTCAACGACCTTAATTAACTCGTCTATATCTACTGCACTAGCAGGGTTAACCAGATAATAGTACAGCATTAAAGGACGCAGGTAAGGCATAACTTCGATAGGGAGCTGAGCAAAAAAAACACCGAGATTATCCGTTGCCTTTGCTGTAGAAAGTGCAGTGCCCGCCTGCTCCGCTTGGATGCCATCACCATCAATTACATAAACTTTTTGGTGGTGATAAAGCAAATTATCTAAATGTAAGTCTTCTTGCCATATACCTTGAGCATGCATATGCGCTATGCATTGTAAGGCTCTGGCTAAAATATCTTGTTGGTGTGAGCTTAAGTAGGCTTCATTTTCATGGCGCTTCCAAGCATCAGCTAGATTTTCGACGGGGTCTAAAAACTCAAACAATAAGCAGCAAAAGCGCAGACTCTGCTCTTGATGAATAATCATAGGCGTAGTGATGGCCTGCCCTTGGAGTAACTCCACACCACTAACGTCACGCTGATAGTTACGTTCTGCTTTAGGGCCTATAAAAAGCTTAGCAAGGACAGTTGAGCCTTGCCAATTGGCTTTGGCGACATAGCGCTGATTAGGTAAAACGCGTAGCCATTGCACAAGTTCTAAGTTACTACCATCGGCAAGTAGTATTTGAATCGGCAACTGAGGAGAGCGACCGACAAGATGGCGAGTCCCCATTAAAGCTGCTCCTGAAATGGCATTGCTAATTGTATATACATAGTGCTCATTCTCGCCCCAAAAAATAATTAAGCACTTTATAAATTATTTTTTTATCTTGCGCTATCAAGCTTTTACGCTGTACGTAAGCCAAGTAAAAACGTAGTCTTTGTGTATTAGATAACACCATTTTTGCCACTTTATCTAAACACGCCAAATCTTTTATGATGCGATGTTGAAGAAAGGGACCATACCAAAACATACCTGTTGGGCAGTCAATAAGATAAACCTTATTGTCTTTATCCACTAAAATATTGCGCCATTTTAAGTCGTTATGTGAAAAATTATGGCTATGTAGACGTCTTGTGATATCTGCAACTTGCTGACTAATCAGCTCAACCCACTGCGGACTATTCAATCTAGCATCTTTACTATTGGCTAAATCAGCTAAGTCTTGGGTATTGGCAATACCTTTGGTGACTACAGCACCGCGTACAAAAGACATACCCCTGCGCTCTAAACCAAAGGCTACAACCTCAGCCGTTGGAATGCCCCATTTACTAAAACGACGTAAGTTTTGCCATTCATTTTTAATACGAGGTTTAGGTAAAAGTGCGCGCCAGCCTAAATGGGCGTTATGATTTCTGTAACGCTTAACATAGTAATCTGTACTGTTACGCGTAATGCGAATGACATCTGATATTTTATCTTGAGTAATTTGCACGCCTTCTAACGCAAAGACTTTATCTAAGCTCGCTAAGTCATCTGCCAAAAACTGATACTTTTCATCTAAACGCCAGTGAGACATTAAAGCGCATCTCCATAGCGTTGTTTACGCTCATACAGTTTTTGTGCTTTTTTCTGAAGCTGCTTGAACAAAGCCTGCTCTTCGCGCAGCACTTGGCGTAATGGTTGTTGAAAATACAAGCGAATAAATCGTAATAAATCGCGTTGCGTCAAACCAATATCTAAGACAGAGAAATACAGTGCTGCAAGGTCTTTATTGCGCCAGCGTTTAGGTGTTTGACTACGTGTTTGGGCACGGTGCAGATCAATCACTGAAACTTTAAAATCATGGCGATCGAAAGGCTTATCTGTATGCAATAAAAAATGGCAAATATAGCAATCACGGTGGTTAACACCTGCACGGTGCATACTGCCTACCATGTCAGCAATACAAGCAATCAATGCATGTTTGTCAGCTGCTTGAGGTGGCTGCACCTGCCAATTTAAGCTGTAATCTTCAAGGCTGATGGTGGGTGCTAATTCTTCTGTGATAATAAAGGAATGCTGAGTAGCAGGATTACTGCCTTTTTCACCATAAGCAACCGCTGTCATGCTATTGACACCTAGCTGCTGTAGTCGTTTTACCGCTCGCCACTCCTGCCCTGCCCCCAAAACTGGCGCTTTTAGTGTGAGCCAATTTTTAACAATTTCAGCCCAACCAATGCCGCGGTGTATTTTTACAAAGTAACCTGCACCATTAATTTCAGTACGCAAAGTACGCCTTGCTTCTAGTTCACGAAACACCTCACCTTGTAGTTTTTCAACTTCGACAAAGGCGTCTTTTTCAGCCCATAATTGCTTAAACGGCTTTTGTAAAACTAAGGTCATGCGGGCTCCGCTAAAATAATATCGGCTGCACGAATAGGCATTGAGTAGATATCTGCTGTTTGTGCAAAACAGAGTGCATTCTGCTGCCAAAGTTGGCGCTTTTGCTGATCACTTAAGATGCTAAGTAATGCAGTATTCAAGTTCTCTTGCTGAAAGGGGCTAGATACCACAAGGCCTGCATTGGCTTGTTCAATATAGTGGGCATAGCCACAAACATCGGTTACCAATACGGGTAGACCAGCCACTACTGCTTCTAGCAATACAGTGCCTGTATTTTCATTATAAGCCGGATGTATTAAAAGATCAGCACCTAATAAAAAACGTGGTATATCACTGCGTCCTTTTAAAATCCGCACATGGTTGGATAAGCCTAATGCCTTAATTTGCAGTAAAAATGGTTTAGGGTCATCTTGCCCTATCACTATCAATTGGGTTTTAGCTTTTACTTGACTGGGTAAACTAGCCAAGGCTTTTAAGCTACGATCAAGGCCTTTTGTTTTAAAGCCCGAGCCAACCTGTAGTAACAGTAGATCATCTTCTGCTATAGCAAATTCTTGTCGAAACGAAGCTCTAATTTCTGCCGCATTTGTAGGCGCTTTACGGTCCCTATCAATACCTGGCGGCAATAAATGAAAACGCTCTTTCTGTGTGCCATAGTGCTTGATAAACAGTGGTTCTTGCACTGTGGATATCATTAAAATCTGGGTGTTTTCTTGCTGAGCAAAAACAGCCTTTTCATAGGCTGAGAAGTGTTTATAGCGCCCACTAAACCGATACAGCGGATTGCGCAAAGTTTGCGCTTTATCTTCGTAGCAACCATCGGCAGCGTAATACCAATCTAAGCTTGGCATTTTGTTAAAGCCTATTACTTTATCCACAGGCTCTTTATTCATATCTTGCATTAACCACGTATGAAATTTTTCATTGCGTCTGTGGTTTGCCCAAGCTTTTAGTTGTGGAATGCGCACATCAAAGCCAGCTGGAATATCGCCTTGCCAAATCAATGTATAAACGCGGATTTGATGCCCTCGTTTTTGGCATTCTAAAGCGATACGCATAAAATCGCGCTGTAGGCCACCAAAGGGAAAATACTTATATAAAATAAAAGCTAACTGCATCTTAGCTTTCCTTTGACGTTAAGATTTGATCTAGCACAGGCAACACAACGGCTGGAGTCAAGCTATCAAAACAGGGGATCTGACGGTTTCCTTTACCAGCATAGTCACCTGTTGCACATAGATGGACCTGCCCTTTGCCATAAGCACCTACCTTACCTGGCAAGGTAGGCCCATACAGTGAAATACAAGGTACATCTAATGCAGCAGCTAAATGCCCCAATCCTGTATCTACGGCCACACAGGCAGTGGCGCTGGCAATTTGTGCGGCCATGCCAGATAAACTTAAACGTGGTAATACGTGGGCTTTAGGTAAGTCTTTAGCTATACGCTCGGCACGTGTGCGCTCAACCTCATTTCCCCAGGGCAAATGAATAGCATAGCCTTGTGCGTGTACTTTTTCTGCTAGCTCACGCCAAAAAGCTTCAGGCCAATGCTTGCTTTTCCATGTGGTTCCATGCAGGAAAACTAGATAAGGCTCGGCTTCTTTTTCAATGAAGCTGTCACGGCTCAGCGCATAGTCGCCTAAGGTTTGCGCCAGTGGATAACCCAAGGCTTGGGCAAATAGTTGACGCACACGTTCAACAGCATGCTGATTTTTATCTACGAAGTATTTACGGTCATAAAAGCTGCTCGCTAAAGGTTCGCGAGCACATTTATCATCAAAACCAGCAATAGGTGCTGAGTTATAGCGCGTTAACCAGGCGCTTTTCAATAAGCCTTGAGCATCAATCACCAAATCATAATCTGCTGTTTTAACGCGCTTTTTAAAGGCTTTCCATTCACCAGAAAACCAAGTTTTTAATAAATTTTTACGCCAGCGTCGAATGGCTACAGGTATGACTTGATCCACAGCAGGATGCAGTGCTGGAATTTCGGCAAAACCTTCCTCTACAATCCAATCAAAGGCTATGCCATCTATGGCGCGCATGGCATCAGTTAAGGCTGGTAATGTATGGACAACATCGCCTAAGGACGACGTTTTGATCAATAAAACACGCACTAGTTAGAAGACTCTTGTAAATCAACTGAGATAACTACTAAGCGACTTAACGCGGTAATTACACGATTAGGGCGCAGCTTACGAAGACAGTCATAATGACCAAATCGACATGTACGCTCAAAACACGGACTACATTCTAACCCAAGTCGTACTATTTCCACTTGATCTGACAAAGGTGGAGTAAATTTAGGCGATGTAGAGCCATACACAGCCACTAATGGACGATTTAATGCAGCGGCTACGTGCATTAAGCCAGAATCATTACTAACGACAGCATCCGCACAGGATAATAAATCAATTGCTTGGGCCAGCTGTGTTTGCCCAGCCAAGTTATATACTTCTTCACGAATGCCAGGAATGAGTTCATCCTTAATTTGTTCGCCTGTAGCATGGTCGGCTTTTGAGCCAAAAATCCATACTTGCCAACCTTGGCGAATCAGCTGATCAGCTACCTTGGCATAATAATTGGCTGGCCATTTTTTTGCTTGTCCAAACTCAGCCCCTGGGCACAAGGCTAGCACTGGCCGATCTAATACAAGCTCAAACTCAGCTAAGGCTTGTTCGCGTGCCTGCCCATCAATTTCTAGATGGGGTTTAGGGTAAGGTGTTGGCAGTGTTGCATTAGGCTCATAAGCCAGCGCCATAAAGCGCTCAATCATCAGCGGGTAGCGGTCTTTGTCTAGCTTGCGCAAGTCATTTAATAAACCATAGCGCATTTCGCCTTTCCAACCAGTACGCACAGGGATAGCGGCAAAGAAAGGTGTCAATGCAGATTTAAAGGAATTAGGTAGCAAGAATGCTCGGTCGTACTGATTTTTAAGCTGCAAGCCAATACGACGGCGAGAGGCAATATCTAAGACGCCATGCCCTAAAGGAAAACTAAGGGTTTGGCGAACTTCTGGCATGCGCTCAAGAATGGGGCGACTCCACTCTGGTGCAAGAACATCAATTTCACATTCTGGATATTGGCTGCGCAAACACATAAAAAGTGTTTGCGCCATCACCATATCACCTACCCAGCTAGGACCAATAACTAATATTTTCATGCCATAAATACTATTGCTGTTGTGGCTATACATACAAGTAGGTATAGCTCAAATTAAAAGCACCTTTTGTTGTTTATGACACAAGGTGAATTTATTGCTTTTGATTTGCCACAAGATCCTCATCTTGTTTTACTTTAAACCAAGCAGCATAGAGCGCTGGTAAGCATAACAGAGTTAATGCTGTGGCAAAGACTAATCCGCCCATAATAGCAACAGCCATTGGACCAAAAAAGACACTTCGCGACAAAGGAATCATAGCCAGTACTGCGGCTAAGGCCGTCAAGACTATGGGTCTAAAACGGCGCACTGTAGCGTCAACAATAGCGTCCCAGCGCTTATGACCTATTCCAATATCATGCTCAATTTGGTCAATCAAAATGACTGAGTTACGCATAATCATACCAGACAATGCGATGGTTCCTAGCATGGCAACAAAGCCAAAGGGCTTGTTAAATAGCAGTAAGAATACAGTAACCCCAATAATACCTAAAGGTGCGGTTAAAAATACCAATACTGAACGAGAAAAACTACGCAACTGCAACATAAGCAAGGTCATTACCACCACTAAAAACAGTGGCATTCCTGCATTAACCGAGGCCTGACCTTTGCTAGAGTCTTCAATAGTGCCCCCTACGGCAAACAAGTAACCACTAGGTAAGCTATCGCGTATTGACTGTAACTGCGGCAATACTGCTTGCACTATATCTGCAGGCTGTTTGCCAGCCGTTGCGACATCAGCACGTACTGTAACAGTAGGTAGCCGATTGCGTCGCCAAATCACACCATCTTCAAAACCATAGTGAATACTGGCCACTTGCGACAAAGCTATGCTGGTGCCATTTTCTGTAGGTATAGCTAAGTTACCTACTTGAGCTATCTCAACCCTATCTTCCAAAACACCTCGTTGGCGAATCTCAATTAGCTCATTGTTTTCTCGGTACTGACCTACCGCCATACCACTTAATGCACTTTGTAAGAAAGTTGCCACTCCAGAAGTACTAACCCCTAATGCACGTGCTCGATCCTGATCAATTTCAAGGCGAATCACTTTACTTGGCTCGTCCCAGTCTAGGTGTACATTACGCACATCTGGATTTTTGCGCACCACCGCTTCAATTTGCTTTGCATAAGTGCGAACTTCATCAGTATGTTCACCTGAAACCCTAAATTGAACGGGATAGCCCACAGGTGGACCATTTTCTAAGTAGATAACACGGTTACGTGACTCAGGAAAGCGTATTGGCAACTCTTTATTTAGCCAGTCACGTACTTGGTCTCGTTCTTCTAAACTCTTAGCTATGAGTACAAACTGAGCAAAGCTAGTCGCTGGCAACTGCTGATCTAGTGGTAAATAAAAACGAGGAGAACCTGTACCAATATAGGCCACGTAGTTCTCTATACCTTGGTGCTCTTTAAGCATTGTTTCTATGCCTTCTGCTTGACGCTGGGTGGCCTTAAGGGATACACCTTCTGCCATTTTCACATCAATCAAAATCTCTAAACGGTTTGATTCTGGAAAAAACTGTTTAGGCACAAAACGAAATGCAGCTACAGCGCCTACAAAGAGTGCTACTGTAATCACAATTACCTTATACCGGTGCAGAACACACCAATTCACTATGGCACGAAAAGTATGATAAAAACGAGTGTTGTAAGGGTCGTGTTGTGCTGCTGACTCTGTATTTTTTTGGGCCTGTTTTTTCGCAAGATCAGGCAATAGGTAGTAACCAAGGTAAGGCACAAAAACAACAGCCGCAATCCAAGATACAATCAAAGAGATGCCCACTACTTGGAAAATTGAGCGCGTGTATTCCCCCACAGAGGAGGCTGCTGTGGCTATTGGCAAGAAACCTGCCGCAGTAATCAATGTTCCTGTTAGCATTGGAAAGGCGGTGCTAGTCCATGCAAAGCTTGCCGCCTTTAATCGGTTATAACCTTGCTCCATTTTAATCGCCATCATTTCAACTGCAATAATGGCATCATCTACCATGAGACCTAAAGCAAGCACTAAAGAGCCTAGCGAAATTTTGTGCAAGCCAATATTAAAATAGTGCATTAAGGCAAACGTCATTGCCAATACAATGGGGATTGAAACAGCAACAACCAAACCTGTACGCACACCTAAAGAGAAAAAGCTTACCAAAAGCACTATTACCAAGGCTTCAATAAGTACTTGTACAAACTCACCTACGCTGGTTTTTACCGCTGCTGGTTGATCTGATACTTTTTTTAACTGCATGCCCACTGGTAAGCTTTGTTGGATTTGATGAAACTCTGCCTCTAACGCTTTACCCAGCACAAGAATATCGCCACCCTCTTTCATAGCAACGGCAATACCCAATGCATCTTCACCCATAAAGCGCATACGAGGTGCTGCCGGATCAGTGAAGCCGCGATACACCTCTGCTACATCACCTAATTTAAAGGTGCGATCACCTACTCGGATAGGAAAATTACGTACGTCTTCAACGCTTTCAAAGTTACCACTCACACGCAACTGCACGCGATCGGTGGCTGTTTCAAAAAAACCTGTAGCTGTAACACTGTTTTGCTCTGTCAGCGCTTTTTGCACAGCGGATAAGGGCAGACCTAAATTAGCTAAGCGAGTATTCGACACATCAATCCAAATTTTCTCAGCCTGCTCACCTAAAATTTCAATTTTTCCGACGTCTTGCACGCGCTGCAAGCGTAATTGAATACGATCGGCGTAGTCTTTAAGAATCGCATAGTCAAACCCATCACCTGTTAGCGCGTAAATGTTGCCAAAGGTTGTACCAAACTCATCATTAAAAAATGGGCCTATGGTGCCTTGTGGAAATTCCACTCGAATATCGCCAATTTTTTTACGTAACTGATACCACAAGTCAGGAATTTCCTTTGACCGCATATGATCAGCTGCCATAAATATGACCGTCGACTCACCTGGACGAGAATATGAAGTGACTTTTTCATATTCTCCGGTTTCCATCAGTTTTTTCTCAATACGCTCGGTAATTTGACGAGAGACTTCATCGGCCGTAGCACCTGGCCACATGGTTTTGACAACCATGGCTTTAAAGGTAAATGGCGGGTCTTCGCTTTGACCTAATTTGGAGTAAGAAAAGATGCCTATAAGACTTAATAAAACAATGGCAAACAGTACTAATGGACGATTATTTAATGCCCACTCTGATAAGTTAAAACGCATAGCGGTTACTCCTTATCAGAAATATCTATTATTTTATTATGCCGATCAATGGGCTGGACTTGCTGGCCTTTTTGCAGAAGATGTACACCTGCAATCACAACCCAGTCTTGCGCGTCTAAGCCAGACAATATAGGGACTGTTTCACTACCAAAAACATCAACTGTGACAAACACCTGTTTTGCTTGCTTTGTTGTAGGATCTAGCACCCAAACAAAAGGTTTACCATCTTCTGCAGTTAAAGCACTCAAAGGTACGCTTAATAAAGGTCGTGCTGTGCTATAAGCAAACACTTTAGCACTTTGTCCCAGTTCTGGATGAATATTGGTATCGCTGTGTACTAATGCAATACGTGCTGCATAGGTGCGGGAGCGCGGATCTGCTGCTGGAGAAACCTCACGAAT
The DNA here is from genome assembly GCF_047470865.1 of Pseudomonas sp. F1_0610. Lineage (NCBI taxonomy): Bacteria > Pseudomonadati > Pseudomonadota > Gammaproteobacteria > Pseudomonadales > Pseudomonadaceae > Pseudomonas > Pseudomonas sp. F1_0610. Next base: position 29,958 of record NZ_JAZDRH010000025.1, on the reverse strand, counting down.
CACACCAGAAAAAGTTTGATCTGGCTGTGACCAAAGCTGTACGTTAAATGCATTGCCTACTTTAAATTTTTCAATCAATTGCTCTGGCAAACCAATAGCAATTTCACGCTCACCATCTTGGGCTAACACAAAGACTGTTTGCCCAGCCCCTACAACCTGCCCTGATTCAACGCGAGCAACCGTAATAACGCCATCTGAGGGGGCCGTTAGCTGGGTATAGCTAATCTGATTTTTGGCCACATTATGTTGTGCTTGCGCTTGCTTTAACTGTGCCAATGCGTTTTGATACTGCGTATTGGCTGTATCAAAGGCTGATTGGCTAGCCATTTCGCGCTTAACTAAGGCTTGATAGCGATCACGCTCTGTTTTAAGGAGTTTGACATTTGCTTGAGCTGCGGCCAGCTGTGCATTGGCTGACTCTAAATGCAAATTAACATCTTGAGGGTCTAGTACAGCAAGTACTTGATCCTTTTTGACACGTGCACCAACATCTACTAAGCGCTTAGAAACCTTACCTGCAATACGAAAAGCCAGCTCAGGCTCATACCTTGCACGTACTTCTCCTGGAAAGGTTTGGTTATTTGAGTTGATCAGCAAGGGCTGTGCCGCTAGCGCTGGGCGAATAACTTCTGTTTTTTCTTCTGGCTTAGAGCAGCCACTGAGTACCACAACTCCAGAGCACAGCATAATTAAGGTCGATACAAGGCGATACATAACTGAGTTCCTGATAGAGCCAGAATAATTGACTAATTAGCTTATTTCTAAACAGCCGCAAAACTAAGCTACTGGTGATTAGTCGTCATTTTTATAATCAACAAACTATAAGCACATCGGTTAATTTAGATGAATGCGTAAAATTGTCTGACAATTCTAATAGTGTCAAGATTTATGCTAAAAATAAAGACAAATTTAACCTATCATTTTTATGTAGTGCTCATTTTTCAAGGTCGCTTTGGCTTATTTTTACTCAAGTAAAGCAGCTTATGTGCAATTCACAATCTAAAACTATTACGATTTTAGCGTTTTTAGCGTGTAGACATCATAGCGACTGGACTTACCTTCTAAGCTATAAGATGGCTTTGGCCCTTCTATACAAGGCGCTTTACGAGGTCGTTTAACAACTACACGGTGGGAAGCCAAGGCTAAAGCAGTAGATAATAGTTTAGGCGCATCCAAGTCATCCCCTACTAATGGACGAAATAGTCGCATCTCTTTTTTTACCAAAGCGCTTTTTTCTCGATGCGGAAACATAGGGTCTAAATGCACAACTTGCGGTGTTTCTAGCTGCCAGCTTTGCATCAGGTTAATGGCATCACCCTGCAATAATCGCATGCGCTGAGCGATTATCTGAGTATCTAGATTAGCCAATGCGCGCGCCAGCCCATCTTCTAATAGTTTTGCAATAACAGGCTGACGCTCGATCATAACTACATTGCACTCTAAACAAGCCAAAACAAATGCGTCTCGGCCCAATCCTGCAGTGGCATCTAAAATAGAGGGACGAACACCTGCTTGAACGCCTACGGCTTTGGCTATCATTTGTCCTGTACCACCACCGAACTGGCGTCTATGCGCTAAAGCGCCTTCAACAAAGTCAACACGTACAGGGCCTGGCGCTTTATCTGCTAGCTCCTGCAACTGCAACCCCATATCGCCTAACTGCAATGCAAACGCTGCTTCTTTGTTTAAAGGCAAACCTAACAATTGAGCTAATTCGCTTGCTTGCTGGTGATAATTAGAAGATAACGGATGAATAGATAAAAGCGTCACTATGGCCTCAAACTTAGTAATAATACAGCCTAAACGGATAGGCGATACAAACTCACTAAAATAGCAAAATGCTTAATATCTTGCTCAATAAACATGTCTAGCACTTAATGTGACAGCCATCAGCATAAGCTTATTTAGTAAAAACTATACTGCCTCCCGAAATGCGTATTGTACGCTTTCATAACTTAAAATTAGTACTAAAGCTGGCGCCATACTAAAGTATTTGCCAAGCCTATCTATCAAACATTATAGGGAAGATTCCATGTCACAAGATCCAAATAACGCGTCAGCACAAAGTTTTTATCAAACACCTAATACAGCCAATTCTTATGTTGCTGCACAGAATAATCCTGAGCCAGTAAGTATTAAAGACTGGATCATCACAATGCTTTTAATGATCATTCCTTTCGTAGGGATTATCATGCTTATTGTTTGGGCTGCCAGTTCAAGTACTAACCCTAGTAAGAAAAACTTTGCTATAGCAACGCTTATTTTCTGGGGTGCATTTACCTTACTCTATATTATAATTGTAGTTATCGCCTTCTCAAGCATGGGCTTTCGCTAGCTAAAAGCTAGGCGCGCTTAGGCGTTGCCACGTTATCACGTAAATAAACAGGCTGCGCTTGTTCTACAGGAACAGCCTGTCCTTGTTGATACATTGCAATAGCTATTTGCAGTAAATCCTCAGCCGCTGGCAACAAATCTGCCAATTGCTGTGTAGGCTGTACTTTTAAGCGCTCAGCAAAGCTAGACCACCCTGTACCTGCACCATACCATGAAGCGTCCATAGGAATGCTAGCTTGTTCAGGAGCGCATACAGACTCTTCGCCCAGTAACTGGGCAATGCCATCTTTGATGCCGTAACACCCCCAATACACTTCATCCATACGTGCATCAATGGCAGCTGCTATATATTGTGCATTGGTTTCACGATAAGCGCGTTGTGCCAATACTGCCAAGTCCGACACTGGAATAACTGGAATATCTAAGGCAAAAGCTAAGCCTTGAACTACGCCAATGGCAATACGCACACCTGTAAAAGCGCCTGGGCCTCGGCCAAAAGCAATAGCTTCAATATCACTTAATGAGCAACTAGCTTGCGCCAACACCTCATCAATCATTGGCAATAAACGCTGAGCATGGCCACGCGGGATCACTTCATAAGCGCTAAATACTTGTTGTTTATAAATCAACGCCACAGAGCACGCTTCTGTTGCTGTATCTAAGGCTAAAATGCAGGTCATGAGGGCTAAACTCTATTACTTTGAAAAAGACTATTCTAACACTTTAAGCAAAATCGCAAGCACAAAAAAAGGAAAACCTAAGTTTTCCTTTTTTCTGGATCATTAACTTAGGACAGCGCTGCCAGTACTTTCTCTGTAATACTGTCGACTGAGCCAACACCTTCTACTTTGTTATATTTAGGTGTACCTTTGGCTGCACCTAGTTTTTGGTAGAAATCAACCAATGGTTTAGTTTGGGTATGATAAATATCTAAACGATGGCGCACAGTTTCTTCTTTATCGTCGTCACGCTGAATAAGCGCTTCACCTGTTTCATCATCTTTACCTTCCACTTTAGGTGGATTGTAAATAATGTGATAGGTACGACCTGAAGCTTGATGAACACGACGCCCAGCCATGCGTTTCACAATTTCTTCATCATCTACGTGGATTTCAACTACGTTATCGATATCCACACCAGCTTCAACCATGGCTTGCGCTTGCGGAATAGTGCGTGGGAACCCATCAAACAAGAAGCCGTTTGCACAGTCGGCTTGCTTGATGCGCTCTTTAACTAACGCAATGATAATCTCGTCAGAAACAAGACCACCTGTTTCCATAATATGTTTTACTTTCAGACCCAATTCAGTGCCTGCTTTAACTGCTGCACGCAGCATATCACCAGTCGAAATTTGTGGGATTGAAAACTTTTTAGTAATGAAAGCAGCCTGTGTGCCTTTACCAGCACCGGGTGCACCCAGCAATATGACGCGCATTCTTGACTCCTAGTTAGCTCAATCTAAAAAAGTGACGTAGCTATTGAAAATAACGCTGCGTAACACGGTTTAAAGTTGACTGTGCTGGACAGTCGAACTCATCACAATACACATTGATTTAATGACAAACAAGCAAAAGATGCGTTATACATCGGTAAAAACGCATCTTTTGTGTGCTATTTACCCCGTATTTCGTAGCCCTGCTGCTACTCCTGCAATAGTGACTAACAAGGCCAGTTCAATGGCACTAGACGCCTGTTCACAATGGCGTGATCTATCTAAAAGCTCGACTTGCAACAAGTGCAGCGGGTCTAAATAAGTATCCCTAATGCTAATAGAAGCTCGCACTATAGGATGACGTTCTAACAGATGAGCTTCACCAGTTAGCGCTAAAACCAACTGTGTTGCTTGTTTGAGTGCTGCATAGAGCTGCTCACCAAAGGGCTTTAGCTGCTCATCCACTAAACGATTTTCATACAAGCGTGCAATGCCTTCATCAGCCTTTAACAGCACCATTTCCAGCATATCAATACGAGCACGGAAGAATGGCCAGTTATCACGCATATCGTTCAGGGTATCCTGCTCTCCACGTGCTACCGCTTTTGCCAATGCTGTTTCCCAGCCAAGCCATGCAGGCAGCATTAAACGAGTTTGCGTCCAAGCAAAAATCCAAGGAATAGCCCGTAAGCTTTCTATACCTCCGCTACGGCGCTTGGCAGGACGACTGCCTAATGGCAATCGCCCTAACTCCTGCTCAGGCGTCGCTTGCCTAAAGTAAGTAACAAATTCGGGGTTGTCTCGGACAATGCCACGATAGGCCTGCATACCATCCTGAGCCATGTTCTCCATTACATGACGCCAACTATCTTTAGGTGCAGGAGGTGGTAGCAAGGTGGCTTCAAGTACAGCGGCCACATAAAGATTTAAATTATGCTCAGCAACCTTTGGCATGCCGTACTTATAGCGAATCACTTCACCCTGCTCAGTAGTTCGAAAACGCCCTGCAACTGAGCCTGGCGGCTGCGATAAAATGGCTTCATAGGCTGGGCCACCACCACGTCCTACGGTACCACCTCGACCGTGAAACAGTTGCAGCTCAACAGCCTGTTCAGCACAAACAGCAACTAGCTGTTCTTGTGCACGGTACTGTGCCCAAGCAGCCGCTGTGGTGCCCGCATCTTTAGCAGAATCAGAATAGCCAATCATAACTTGCTGTGGCCCTTCTAAACGCTGCCGATAATCCGATAGTTTTAATAACTGTTGAATGGAATCCGCCGCAGAATCTAAGTCATCTTCTGTTTCAAACAACGGCATCACAGGCATGTTACGTTTTAAGCCGCACTCTTTGAGCAGTAACTGCACCGCTAATACATCAGAAGGTGCTGTAGCCATTGAAATAATATAAGAGCCGAGCGCATCAGCGGGTGTTTGTGCGATCACCACACAGGTATCTAAAACCTCTTGTGTTTCTGCTGAACCTTTAAAATCTACAGGTAATAATGGGCGTTTATTTTCTAGCTCACTCAGTAAAAACGCTTGGCGCTGAGCCTCACTCCACTGCGCATAAGAACCTAAGCCCAAATATTGGGTAATTTCATCTAGTGCACTGGTATGTCTTGCTGAGTCTTGGCGAATATCTAAGCGGGCTAAAAACACCCCAAATGCTTGCACACGACGAATACAATCCAGCAAATCACTCTCTGCAATTAAATCTAAACCAACGGATTTTAATGAGCGATAACAAAGCATCAAAGGCTCTAATAGCTCGGCGTTATCCGCTAGTAAATTATCTGGCAAAGCTACGCCATTATTTAAATGCAGTATTAGTCCTGCTCTGGTTTCTCTTAGCCGTTGGCGCAGTTTTTTAAGAATGACGCGATAGGGCTCGTCACTATAATCTGTAACCGTTAACAGCTCTTCACTGGCCTTACTCATAGATAACACGCCTACTAGGCGCGAAATATTTTTTAAAAATAAATCGGCTGCCAGCCAGCGCGCGCGCAGTAAAACTTCTCGAGTTACGTTAGCGGTTACATTGGGGTTGCCGTCACGGTCACCGCCCATCCATGTAGCAAAACGAATAGGTGCAGCACTGGCTGTTAATCGATTTCCACCAGCAGCTAATAGCACCTTATCAATATGTCGTAATGTATTGGGCAAGGCATGCCAAAGTGAGCGCTCAATAACAGCGAACCCCCAGCGAGCTTCATCAACAGGGGTTGGTTGTTGTTTTCGAATTTCATTGGTTTGCCAAGCTTCATTTACTAATAAACGTAAGCGTGCAATGGCTTGTTCATGTTCTTCTTCGGTTAAATCACTATGATCTAAAATAGCCAATTGCTCAGCCATGGAATCGTATTTCAAAATCATAGTACGACGGGTAACTTCGGTAGGATGTGCTGTTAATACCAGCTCAATATGCAGATTTTCAACCTGCTCTGACAGCACTTTAGGATCATGCCCTTGGGCTAGTAAACGGGCTAGTAAATTAGCCAGCATTTCCTGCTCAAAAGGCGCAGGCTCATCTTTTTGGCGGCGGCGCGTAAGATGATATTGGTCAGCAATATTTGCCAAATTGAGAAACTGACTAAAGGCTCTCGCCACAGAAACAAGTTCTTGTTCAGATAGCTGATTCAAAGTTTGCTTAAGCTGTGCCCTTGCCTCTGTATCACTACCTTGGCGTGCTGTTTTAGCACCTAAACGAATACGCTCAATTTTATTGAAAAAATCAGTGCCTACTTCTTCGCGCAGTGTGTCGCCCAGTAATTCACCTAGCAAACGCACATGATCACGCAAGCGTGGATCTATTTGTGGCATCTCGGCTCTCCTTTTGAACTCACATCAGAGTGCCGAGATTATGGATAGTTTACAAGTACTACTTAATTCGCACTGATAAATTACTTAAGCATTTTTACAGGGGCTGCTTGGTTGTCAAAACTACATAAAACTGTTCGACCTTTACCATCAACCAGCATGCCTTCTTGCTGTTCATCTTTTAATAAAACAATGTTATCACGACAGGTTGCATACACCTCACGCCCTGCTAAAGGTGCAGCAGCGCGCGGGTTTTCAGCATTGATTATTTTAATCATTGTGAAATTACGCAATTCAAGCGCATCTTCAGGTTTTGCAAAGTGTAAATAACCGTAGTACCCCAGTACTGCTACTGTTGCAATAACAGTACCAATCGCAGTAGCAATTAGTGGTAATGGCTCAATTTCTTTCTTCATTGCTCATTCCTATCAGATTTAAAAATGCCCCGCTAAAAGCGAGGCATTGTTCATTTGCTCCTACATATTAGTGCTCTGGGCGCATATGTGGGAATAAGATGACATCACGAATTGATGGTGAGTCTGTTAACAACATAACTAAACGATCAATTCCAATACCTTCGCCAGCTGTAGGTGGCATACCGTACTCTAACGCTCGAATAAAGTCTGCATCATAATGCATGGCTTCATCGTCACCTGCGTCCTTCTCTGCCACTTGCGCCATAAAGCGTTCAGCTTGGTCTTGTGCATCGTTTAGCTCAGAATAAGCATTCGCGATTTCACGCCCACCAATGAACAACTCAAAACGATCAGTCACACTTGGGTCTTGATCATTACGACGCGCTAATGGCGACACCTCAAACGGATAACGAGTAATAAAGGTTGGCTGTTCTAGCTGATGTTCCACCAACTCTTCGAAAATCATTACCTGTAATTTCCCTAGGCCTTCATAGCCTAGAACTTTAGCGCCAGCCTTTTTCGCAATCGCACGCGCCTGTTCAATATCAGCCAATTGCTCAGCAGTAACATCGGTGTATTTTAAAATAGAGTCATACACTGACAAACGCTGGAATGCTTGACCAAAATGGAACACTTTACCCTGGTAAGGTACATCAGTTGTCCCTAGTACTGCTTGCGCTAACTCACGGAATAGCTCTTCTGTTAAGTCCATGTTGTCTTCATAGTCAGCATAGGCTTGGTAGAATTCAAGCATGGTAAATTCTGGGTTATGACGCGTAGAAACGCCTTCATTACGGAAGTTGCGGTTAATTTCAAACACTCGCTCAAAACCACCTACCACCAAACGCTTAAGGAATAACTCAGGCGCAATACGTAAGAACATAGGCAGATCCAACGCATTATGATGAGTTTCAAAAGGTTTTGCTGCCGCACCACCCGCCAAGGTTTGCAGCATAGGTGTTTCTACTTCTAAGAAGCGACGCTCAGCCAAGAAACGACGAATATGCGCAATAACCTGTGAACGAACGCGAAAAGTATCACGGGCTTGATCATTGACAATTAAATCAACATAACGCTGACGATAACGCTGCTCTGTATCTGTTAGTCCATGGTGCTTGTCAGGTAATGGACGTAATGATTTGGTGAGTAACTGCACCTTTTCCAGATGCACATATAAATCACCTTTACCAGAACGCGCCATGTAACCTTCAGCACCAATAATATCGCCTAAGTCCCATGTTTTAATAGCTTCTAAGGTTTCAGCAGGAAGTGCTTTACGGTCAACATAAACTTGCAAACGACCAGTCATGTCTTGAATAACCATAAAAGCACCACGGTTTAACATGATGCGTCCAGCCACCTTCACCGGGAATTTCTTTTCTGCTAATGCTTCCTTAGTGTCGTCAGCAAATTGCTTTTGTAGATCACCACAATAGTGATCACGACGGAAATCATTAGGGAAGGCATTGCCCTGTTTTCGCACTTCGTCAAGCTTCTCTTTACGTTGTGCAATCAGGTTATTTTCTTCCTCTTGTAATTCACTCGGATTTAGCGGTTGTTCGCTCATGGTCTTAGTGTTTCCACAGTTAAAAGTTCATGCTGCAAAGCAGCGAAAGTACAGCTAAAGCAACAGCTAACATTAGAGCCCTTGCTTTAAGCTTGCCTCAAGAAAGTCATTGAGGTCGCCATCTAGTACTGCATCGCAGTTACTAGTTTCTACACTGGTACGTAAATCTTTAATACGTGCTGAGTCCAGCACATAAGAACGAATTTGATGCCCCCAGCCAATATCAGACTTAGAATCCTCTAGCGCCTGCGAAGCCTCACTGCGTTTTTGTATCTCTAACTCGTAAAGTTTTGCCCGCAACATTTTCATTGCGGTATCACGGTTAGCGTGTTGTGAGCGCTCATTCTGGCAAGACACCACGGTATTGGTTGGAATATGCGTAATACGCACCGCTGAATCTGTGGTGTTAACGTGCTGGCCACCCGCACCTGATGAACGATAGGTGTCGACACGTAAATCAGCTGGGTTAATATCAATTTCGATATTGTCATCAATTTCAGGTGAGATAAACACTGCTGTAAAAGACGTATGACGGCGGTTACCCGAATCAAATGGGCTTTTTCGTACGAGGCGGTGTACACCTGTTTCTGTACGTAACCAACCATAAGCATACTCACCTTTGATATGTAAGGTAGCGCCTTTAATGCCAGCAACCTCGCCATCGGAAATTTCCATTACTGTGGCTTCAAAACCATTTTGGTCAGCCCAGCGTAAATACATACGCAGCAACATATTGGCCCAGTCTTGTGCTTCTGTACCACCAGAGCCTGCTTGAATATCCAGATAAGCATTGTTTGCATCCATTTCGCCACTAAACATACGACGAAACTCTAGCTTGGCTAACTCATCTTCTAAACGCTGCAAATCTGCTTGGACTTCAGCCAATGTGGCCTCGTCTTCTTCCTCATTGGCTAATTCCAATAGATCATTGGCATCTACCAAACCATTTTGCAAATCATCCAAAGTTTCTACAATTTGAGCCAATGTAGAACGCTCGCGCCCCAGATTTTGTGCATATTCTGGATTATTCCAGATAGCTGGGTCTTCTAACTCGCGCTCAACTTCTACTAAACGCTCACTTTTACTATCGTAGTCAAAGATACCCCCGAATTACCTGAGTGCGTTCGGTAAGGTCTTTGATAGTGTTAACAATCGGATTGATTTCCATAACGGTTTATTCTCTCGAATAATTTAAAGCTGAAAAGGAGAAATTATAACTGATTTCCCCAGAGTTTGGCAGCAAGTACAAAAAGTTCAATAAAATCAGACAGCTTCAATATGTTTTACTAATAACTGCAAAGACGTATTATCTCTAAAGGTATTAATATCTAGGCTATAAGCCAAAAGCACTTGTCGTACGTTAGGATTCGGCCATTGGTTAAGATCCACATTAAAGGCAATGGCATCAAGTAACTGTCCATCGGTTTTTTTGACTACTAATTTTAGGTGTTTCTCACCCACAATACGCTGGTTAACCACGTCAAAGGTGCCATGAAACAGTGGTTCTGGGAATTGCTGCCCCCATGGCCCTGCTTGCTTTAAAGCTTCAGCAATACGCATATCAATTTCTTCAGGCAATAATTCGCCATCCGTTAATAGATTGCCTGCTAAGTCTGCTTCTGTAAGTTGTTGCCTTACCGCTTGATCAAATGCCTGAGAAAATGCTTCGTAATGTGCTTCTGGTAAGGACAAGCCAGCCGCCATAGCATGGCCGCCAAATTTAGTAATCAAGCCTGTATTGGCGGTTGCAATTTGGTCCAGCGCATCACGTATATGAAAACCATTAACCGAGCGAGCTGAGCCTTTTAGGCTGCCATTTTCAGTTTTAGTAAATACAATAACAGGCCGGTGATAGCGTTCTTTTAAGCGGGACGCAACAATTCCAACCACACCTTCATGCCAATCTGGATTGTATAAACATAAACCATAAGGGATATGGTCTAATTCTAGATTCTTCAAATCATTCAAGGCTTCGCGCTGCATGCCCTGCTCAATAGCTTGCCGATCAGCATTAAGGCTATGCAGCTCCTGCGCATAGTCAAGCGCTAAAGCTTCGTCATTACACAGCAGGCATTCAATGCCTATGCTCATATCCTCTAAACGCCCTGCTGCATTTAGGCGTGGGCCTAAAATAAAGCCTAAATCCATAGAGGATACGCGCTCAGCTTGTTTATTCGCCACTTGTAATAAGCCCCGCAACCCAGGACGAGCACGTCCTGCACGAATACGGTTAATGCCTTGATGTACCAAAATACGATTATTCGCATCCAGCGGCACCACATCAGCTACAGTGCCCAGTGCGACCAAATCCAGCAGTTCTGCCAGATTAGGTTCTTTAATGTTTTTCTCTACAAAATAATGACTGTTGCGCAACTCGGCCCTTAATGCTAACAGCAGATAAAACATGACGCCCACACCCGCTAACGCCTTGCTTGGGAAAGGGCAACCGGGCTGGTTAGGATTAACGATAGCGTCAGCAGCTGGCAACTGTTCACCTGGTAGGTGGTGATCAGTAATAATCACTTCCAGCCCCGCTTGCTTGGCATGATAAACACCTTCAACACTTGAAATGCCGTTGTCTACTGTAAGTAATACCTGCGGTACTGGTTGGCGTTGCAAAGCCACTTGTACAATTTCAGGTGATAGACCATAGCCATATTCAAAACGGTTAGGAACAAGATAGTCCAGTTGGGTAGCACCTAACATCTGCAAGCCTAAAATACCTACACTGGTAGCTGTGGCTCCATCGGCATCAAAATCGCCCACAATTAAAATACGCTTATTGTCTAAGATGGCTTTTTTTAGCAGTACAACAGCTTGATCAATCCCTTTTAGTAAATGTGGCGGCTGCAAAAAAGCTAAGCCTTTTTCTAACTCAGCAGCATATTTTACGCCTCGCGCAGCATATAACCGTGTTAACAAGCTGGATGATAAGCCCAGCTCTGGCAACTCAATGGGTAGATCTCGTTGTTGAATCTGCATTAATTCTCTCGCTCACCTATTAACCATTCAAGTTCAACTGTGTGCTGGGCATGTTCATCTGTGATAAAAAAAGTGCCCTCACTGAGCATCACAGTCCAATTTATGGAACGCGTCATTTGTTCTGTTATAGGAGCTAGTGCTGCAGAGTCAAGGCATAGAATGCTGAGATTTTTAATATCACGTGCATTCTCAACCACCTTACTTAACCATGCTTTATTAACACCGTAAGCAAACACGCTAACTTGCTCAGCACGACGTGAACACCATACCAAACGATCATGGTCAGGCAAGCCAACTTCAATCCAATGCAATACCCGCCCATCAAGACTTTTTACCCACACAGCGGGCTCATCAACATTAGACAGTCCACGGCCAAATTCGATATCAGGTGCATTCCATAAAATACGCGACAACAGGCGCACTGCTAAGCGTTCATGTGTCTCTGAAGGGTGACGTGCCATGGTAAAACGTAAGGTATCGTAGTCATTACGATCCATATCGCTAAGGTTCACTTCCACTTTATAAGGCGTTGATTGTAGTGCCATTTCTCTTCCTATACGAACCAATAAAAAAGGCGCTACGGCAGATACGTAGCGCCTTTTAATCACTGTTTATAGCTTAGCGCAAATCTTCAAGGTAGTTGATAAAATCCTTGTAGAACATTTTGGCGCTGACTTCATAGCCTTTTCCCGTAAAATGAATCAAGTCATTAGATACCAAGCCATTTGCATTCCATGGCAGCATTTGGCAGTCACCGCCCATAGCTTGCTGCCAATCCCAATATAAAAGTTTTTCAACTTGTGCCACTTCTTTTTGTGCTTGGCGCATCTCTTTATATTTTTCTGGCTGAGTACTGTTACAAACGGCTGTAGCTGGACGTTTTTTATCTACAGTATCTGGCGCACCCAACAGTACAATAACCGCTTTAGGCGCAGCTTGACGTACCTGTTTGATCCCATCATGCAGCATGTTTTTCATATCTTTAATATCTAAATCTGGATTAAAGGCTTCGTTTGTACCATAAGCAATAATCACCACATCAGGGCTGGTGTGACGCAACTGATCAGTCCAGTTTTTCTGCCATTTAAACCACACACTTTGACGTAAGCCATTGGCGCCAATGGGTGAGACTAATACGCCCTTATTATTAGTTTTTTCTAACCAAATACCGCCTAACAATGGCGCATTTCGGGTTAATGCTTCAATAGTAAATGGAAGCTTTACCTTAGCATGGGCAAGCGCCCAATCTTTGTCAGAGCGAGAGATATGTAATTTGACCTTGCGCCCTGTACCATCGGTTAAGCCTAAAGGCGCTGGGCTACCACGCAACCAAAAACTGACTTTATATTCGTCGGTACTTTCTTCGCGCAAGTCAATAGTGATTCGAGCGCCCGCTCTATCTGCAGTCGCAATATAACCACCCATAGGAAAAATTAAGCTGGTTTCTGCACGACTCGAAGTTAAGGTCCAGCCTTTACTTTCAAAGCTAACCAGTTTGTGCCCTTGCCCGCGCACATTCATTGGCGTTATCCAGCCAATGCCAGCATTGCCATACTCTTGCTGTAATTGCTCACGCAAAGGACCGGTAAAGGTATCCGATGCTGTATGTGAGTCGCCAAACTGAATAATATTAATACGTCCATTTTCAGGTAATTTACCATTTTTCAAACGGCGTAGCTGGCGGGCTAAATGTTTTACATTTGGCTCACCAAAATCCTGTAAGTGCCCTATTTCTGGAACAGCTTTCGTTTCAGTTTTACTTGCTGTGTTTTCTGCCGCCTGTACTTCACAGCTGGTAGAAGTACAAGCACAACCTGTCAGCACTAAAAACACAGCTAAGAAAGATAACCGAAAGGTATGTTTGAATTTATTTTTCATGGGTTTGCTCAGCCAAGTTATCAATAACTTGTACTTCTGGTTCCACTTCAATTAACGACAAAATAGTTTCGGACACTAATCGCTGGCCTGTTGGAGTGAAGTGAATACCATCATCCACTCGCACCTTCATATTACGTCCATTGATCTGTACAAAGTTAACGAACTTATCATCTTTACTGCCTAAAACATCACGCGTTGCACGATAAAGTACTTTTGCAGCTAAAGCTTCGCTTTTATACAATTCATTGAGGTAGTGCATATCCTCATTGAGTTTTTTGCGCTTCATATTAGGTGCGCCTAACCAAATAACCTGAGCATTATGTTTTTGGGCAATCTCTATCAAGCTACGAATGCGTGAGCGATAGACCTCTTCCCATTCTTGCGACTTAAATTTCATGTAAGGCTGGCCCTTGCCTTGCGAAAACGCCCAAGGATCGTTAGGCCCTAAATACACTACCATCAGACGAATATCATCATAGGCTTGAAAGGTTTCTTCAACGACTTTTGGCCAGTTAAAATAATTAGGATAAGCCAACCCCGTACTTTGTTTACTTAAATCCAAACCTTCTATGCCGTATTCTTTATATAGCGTGCGCTTAGCAAAAGGCGCTACGCCTTGCATTAAGGAGTCCCCCACATAGAATACGCGGTCACCTTTACGCAAAATCACCTGACCTTTTGCATTTAACCGTGCTTTACTCTCAGCTGTTTGTGCTAGCTCAGGCTGTAGTGCTTTAGGTTCTGGCGTTGTATTATCAAGCTTTGGCGTTTGCTGATCTACAACACATTGACATTTTTCCTCAGCGTTAGGAGCTGGCCCTGCTTCCACTTCTTTTTCAATTACTGAGATCAAAACATTTTCACCCACAATTGGCTTGTTAAACCAAACATGGTTAATGGCATCCATATTGTTGCGATCAAACTGTGCCAACTGATCTGCTGTAGCTTGTTTTTGCTGGATAGCCTGAGTATTTAAGTCACCACCCAACTGCCAAGCTTTGTGCTGCTCCCAGTGTTCAATAGGGGATTCTTGATGATAGGCCTGTTGCCAATAGAGATTGACTGAGTCATGCATCAGCCAAAGCGCCAGCACACTAGATAAAACCAATACATAAAGTGTTTTTAAAATATTGTACATGACTGGCCTCCTAGAAATTCGCATAAATAAAACCAGGAATACCAGCAGGTGCTAAGGTAATTAGCCCCCACGCAATCAGCACAACTAAAATAGGTTGAACTACCCATGGAGTTCGCTGTAACAAGCAGGTTAATCCATTAGGCAATTTGGCTAAGAGAGGATAGAGACGCCATAAGATAAAGAAGCCAGCCAAATACCATGGTGCATTAAACTGTAAAGGAATTTGTAGATTACTACCTAATGCGGTTAAGAATTCTAAGCTGCCTTCCCAGGTTGGACTGCGAAAGAAAATCCATGCAAAACAAACATACTGCACTGTTATGAAGCCAGCCAATAATGGCAATTTATTGGTTAACGCATTACGCCCAAAATATTGATCGGCCACATTTAATAGTACGACGCCAAAGCCATGAATAGCGCCCCATAAAATAAAGTTATAGCTCGCACCATGCCATAAGCCAGAGATCAACATCGCCAGCATTAGGTTTATTTGTGTACGGGTAAAACCATCACGGTTGCCGCCCAAAGGAATGTAGATATAATCGCGAATCCAGGTGGATAAACTGATATGCCAACGCTGCCAAAAATCACGTAAGTTGTTCGCTAAATAAGGCGCATTAAAGTTAACAGGCAATTTAAAACCTAGCAGTAGAGCAACGCCAGTGACTAAGTCGGTATAGCCTGAAAAGTTCAAAAACAACTGTAAAGCATAGGCATATAAACCCAATAAAACATCTAATGAATTATATTCTAATGGGTTGGCAAACACAGGGTTTGCCCAAGTATCGGCCAAGAACGCACTGAGCCAATACACTTTAGCAATACCTAAGAGAATTAATACATAGGCTCTAGCTGATTGCTCCAAATTACGTGGTTGATCTGGCAAAATTTGTGGTAACAAATGCTGCGCGCGGTTAATAGGCCCAGCCACTACGCTCGGGAAAAATGCAAGATATAAGGCATAGGTCGGTAACGAAACGGGTTGCAGTTTATTCTTGTATAAATCAACCAAATAACTAACTGAATGGAAAGTATAAAAAGATATACCTAATGGAATTAAAATCTCCATACCTGGTAGCAACACATCTAGCCCCAGACCAGTTAATACTGACTGTACGCTGGAGCGGAAAAAATCAAAATATTTAAAGACGGCTAGATTAATCACCGCAGCCAGCATGGCAAATATCAGCCAACGCTTGCTCGCTTGGCGCCAAATAAGCAAAGACATTACATAAGTAAAAAGTGTATAGCCTGCAATAGCTGCTGCTGCATACCAACTAAAACTCGCTAAAATGCCATAGCTGGCAATTAGTAATAATCCATTTTGCAGCCGCGGGAATGGACGAACACTCCAATACAGTGCAAAAAACAGCACAAAACATAGTGCGAATTCGACCGATAAAAAACTCACTGCAATAATTCCCTAACTCTATCTTTTAGATATCATCTATTTCAATTGGCGTTAACTAATTTGGGGACAGCTAAGTACAAATGCGCCTAGTATCGTACAAATTAAATTATTTTTTTATCGAATACATCTTACAAAATAACTCTGTCGCAAGCTCACAGTAGGCACCTGACACTAGGAACAACTTAGCTACCAGAGCAACAAGAGTTATTATGCAAAAAGGCTTAAGCAATTGCTTAAGCCTTTTTATTAGCCACTAAACTATTGGTTTTAATGGTTTTACGCGATATTGCTCAGGTATTTGCTCAATTCCCTTGACGGTGACATCAAGGTTTTTCCACAAACCATCTTTAATACCGTAGATACAACCATAGACAGATAGTTTCTGTCCGCGTAACCACGCATTTTGTACTATGGTGGTACGACTAACACTATGGACTTGAGTTATCACATTGAGTTCACATAAACGATCAACCCGCTCTTCCTCATTAGTGATTTTCATCAATTCATCATAATGGGCATAGTAGGTATCTCGGATATTACGTAACCAGCCGTCAATCAAACCCAACTGGTCATTTTGCATAGAGGCTTTAACTCCCCCACAACCATAATGACCAGTGACTAAAATATGGCGAACTTTGAGTACGTCTACGGCATATTGCAACACGGATAGACAGTTCAGGTCTGTATGTAAAACTACGTTACCCACATTACGGTGAACAAAGATATCACCAGGTAACATACCGACAATTTCGTTAGCAGGAACGCGCGCATCAGAACATCCGATCCATAGAAATTCTGGTGTTTGCTGCTTAGCGAGTTTTTCGAAAAAATCAGGCTGTTCTCTTTTAACAGACTCAGACCACGCAACGTTGTTATCAAACAACTGTTTTAATTCAGGCATTTTTTCCTCAGCTATAAGCCAAACACTGTTGGAACCTTATTTTGACTTTTATATTTTGATTTAAGTCACTTTTTTTCACAAGCCTAGCCGAGCGGACACACCATAATAATGGCATCTTCTTGCCCATTGGCCGCAGGGTAATAATTTTTACGGCGCCCTATTTCATTAAAACCATAATGCTCATACAGCTTATAAGCTGCTGTGTTAGAAGCTCTTAACTCAAGAAAACAATCCACACAACCACGCTCATAACTACGCTGCATTAAAAAGTCTAGTAGTTGATAACCAAAGCCTTGACCCTGCTGCTCGACATCTACAGCAATGTTTAATAAATGCGCTTCATCTACTACCTTGCTAATAACACCATGCCCCACATGCTTGCCTGCCACTTCTAACACCCAGCATTCATAGGAAGTTAATGCATCTTGATAGAGTTTAAGGCTCCACGGGTGTGAAAACGCTTGTTTCTCAATGGCCAACACCTGATGTAAATCGCTTTCCAACATAGGACGTATATGTGAATGCTCACTTGGCATACTACTCACTCCACACTTGCCAGTTTGCCTGCATGCTACGCCAGATATCGGCTTTACGAAGCGGCTCATCTAAAATTAATTCCAGACTTGGTAAGGCCCAAACAGCACCTAGTTCTGCATGTTGTTGTAACTGATAATAATGCTGTTCATCTAGCTCAGCCGCAAAACGCATCGCATTGCGCCCTAGCAACCAGATGCAATCTGCTGGCTGCTTTTGCAACTCAACCTTTAACAAATATTGCACAGCTTCTGTGGCTACTTGCGCATTTTGAGTGGCTGCTAAATTACCTGTCGTCAGCATTGGCCAAACAATAGGCTCATTGCGCACTAACATAGGTGCAGAGTCAAGGCGCGCAGCACGCAGCATATCCAGCAATAATCGATAGTCGGGGTCAGAATGCTGATAGCCTTCTGATGTACGCAAGTCAATTAATAACAAACAGCGACCAGCGCGCATTAGCTGCAAAGCAAATCGCGGAATAGGTTGCTTAGTCTGCTGTGTTTGCTCGTTAATGCTGGATTCAGTAGCTTTTGCTATTTCAACGGCACTATGTTTTTTTTCAACTGGCTCTGCTAACTGTTGTTTTAAGTCGGTAAGTGCTACTTTGGGTGCCTGTATTTTTTGCTTAACAGGCTGATTAGCAAGCGTTTTGTCTTCCTGGGCAGAGGAAGCCTTGTTTACTTGCGTAACACTAGGTACAGGTGCAGGCTCAAAATCTAGCACCAAAGCTTGAGAAGCACCAGCAAAAGGCAAGGCTTGACGTGGTAGCCATAGGTCAACTTGCATGGCTTTAAGCATTGCCCGCCGTCTAGTTTCGTAATCGTATAAACTTTGCTCGCTCACTGGCTTATCCATTACGCAAATAAATAAAAGCGTTAGTTTACGTGATCATTCAGTTTTTTGCTGAGTGCTTTTTAACTAGCGAGCAGTACATCGCAAGGAGGATGGGCAAGAAAATAAGTTGCTAGACTACCTAATAAAACATCTGCCATTAAACCACGCCCTCGCCGCCCCAGTGCCAATAACTCTGGTTGCTGCTGTTGTAATACCCTATTCAAACAATTGGCTAATTCGCCATGCAATACCTGGGCTATCACCTTGGCGTGTGAGGATTTAACTTGACGCAGCTCATCGTCAATCAATTGCTGCAACAAACTAAATTCCCATTCTTTATCCTCTGTGCTGGCGTCACCATGTACTTCCGCCCCTTCTGCAACATTAATGGCGTGTAATTCACCTTGTACATCCATTAACTGTATTGCCGTTATAAAGGCCTTGCAGGCACATTTGGAGAAATCCAAAGGCGCAAGCCCACGCATATAAGGCTGAGGAGTATTGTTAACAGCTAGCAATGTAGGCACTTTAGATTGCTGTAAAACACGCTCTAAGGTCGTGCCCTGAAAGCCTGAAGGCGAATCTTGGTGGTGATCACCTAGTACTAGCAAATCAACTGCATAGGCTTTGCTAATCGCCACCATTACATCACTTGGTTTTCCCTGTTTGAGAAGGATTTTTGCATGTTCTAGCCCATTGTTAGGCAGCTGCTGGCGAAAAGACTGCTCATCTATTAGGTCAGTATCCTGTACATGCAAAATAGTAAGCTGTGCCTGATGCTGTTTTGCTAATTGCGCTGCGCGCAACAAGGCAATATCCGCTGCGGTGGTTAGGTCATGAGCAATTAAGATATGTTTAAACATTACCACTATCCTTTTTTACAGGCACAAAAAAGCTCGGCAAGTATAGCCTGCCGAGCTTTTGAATACCTTACTTCGCAGCCGCTAATGCTTGTTCAAGATCAGCAATAATGTCATCAATATGCTCAATACCTATAGATAAACGAATAAGGTCACTACTTACACCTGCTTTTTTCAACTCTTCTTCATTTAATTGGCGATGCGTGGTTGAGGCTGGATGGCAAGCCAGTGATTTGGCATCACCAATATTGACCAAGCGATAAATCATTTTTAACGCATCAATAAACTTAGCACCGGCTTGCTGGCCACCTTTAATACCAAAACATAAAATAGCAGAAGGCTTGCCCGCAAAGTACTTAACTGCCAAGGCATGTTCTGGGTGATTTTCTAAGCCCGCATATTGTACCCAAGCTACTTGCGCATGATTCTCTAAAAACTGCGCGACTTTCTGCGCGTTCTCACAGTGACGCTCCATACGTAAGGCTAAAGTTTCTAAGCCTTGTAAAATCATAAAGGCGTTAAATGGCGACAGTGCCGCTCCCATGTTACGCAATGGCACAACACGACAGCGGGCAATAAAGGCTGCCGCGCCAAAGTGCTCGGTATAGTTGACACCATGATATGACACGTCTGGCGTGTTCAGTAATGGGAAACGCTCTTTATGCTCAGCCCACGGGAATTTTCCTGAGTCTACTACCATACCTGCAATAGTAGTGCCATGACCGCCCATGTATTTAGTCAGCGAGTGCACAACAATATCTGCACCATGCTCGATTGGTCGGCACAAATTTGGCGTAGCTACAGTGTTATCGACAATTAACGGAACGCCATGACGATGTGCTGCTGCCGCTAAAGCTTCAATATCAACTAAGTTGCCTGCGGGATTACCAATACTTTCACAGTAAATTGCTTTAGTTTTACTATCAATTAAAGCTTCAAGCCCTGCTATATCATCATGCGATGCAAAGCGCACTTCCAATCCTTGGCGCGGGAACGTATGCGCAAACAGGTTGTAAGTGCCACCATATAACTTAGCCACGGACACAATATTATCACCAGCTTCAGCTATGGTTTGAATAGCGGCAGTAATAGCTGCCATTCCAGAGGCGAATGCGACCCCAGCAATACCACTTTCTAAAGCAGCTACACGTTTTTCTAGAATATCCGTTGTCGGATTCATGATCCGAGTGTAAATATTACCTGGTACTTTTAGATCAAATAAGTCCGCACCATGTTGCGTATCTTCAAAGGTATAGGAAGTAGTTTGGTAAATAGGAATAGCGGCAGAACGAGTAGTAGGATCAGACTCATAACCGGCATGAATAGCAATTGTTTCTGGCTTCATGGTGCATCCTTAAGCAAAAAATAGAATAAAGCATGCCTAGCTCATCTGTTATAGGTCAAGCATTCTAATGGCTATTTTTATGACCGTATGAATAGCATTCAGTAACAGCTTGAAATATATTCATACACAAGACAACACTGGCGACTAAGATACCAGCAAAGTATTTAGTTTTAGCCTGCTTATATGGAAATTTCCAATGCCATTTCGTTACATCCTTAAGCAATTTCTACTGCCCCCAGGTTGCTTTATTTTATTATTGATTGCCGCCTTTGTATTTCGTAAACGTTTCCCTAGACTCTCGGCAGCATCTTTTATGTTGTCTATTATCGGTTTATGGGTTATGAGCATGCCAATACTCACTGAGAAACTCGGACAGCATCTTGAGAACCAGCCCGCCCTCGCCAAATCAGAATGGGCAAGACTCGCTGACAAAGCTGACGCCATCGTTATTTTAGGCGCTGGTCGTGAAGTGGAGAATCCTGCATGGGGCTACACGGATCAAGTGTCATTGCACGCCAGTCAGCGCGTGCGTTTTGCCGCCCACCTAGCAAAAGTTTCAGGCTTACCTGTGCTCACCACCGGCGGTCTGCATTTCGGCACTAAGCCACCCAGCGAAGCTAAACTAATGGCTGACATGCTAAAAGCTGACTTCAATATAGACGCTAAATGGCTAGAAGAAAAAAGCACTACAACATGGGAAAATGCCACTATGAGTGCTGACATTTTGCGCTCACAAGGTATCCAGCGTATCGTACTGGTGACTCAAGCGTGGCATATGCAACGCGCACGCTGGAGTTTTGAAGCACAAGGTTTTGAAGTAATTCCAGCGCCTACTAGTTTTTACGGCGTAGCCAATATGCGCCCAGCAGGTGGCTATCTACCTGAAGCCCATGCTTTTTGGCAAAATACACAACTGATTAACGAATGGGTTGGCTTAATTGCTTACCCTTTAGCGTACAAAACGCAAGAAAATAACTGAACTACTGCTTAGTGTTTCCCTATCTTGTGTTTGCTCATGTATGCTAGGGCAACTTAAAAACTTTAGGTGGTAGCAAATCTATGCTGCCCTCAATTTACCTACTTTATTAGCCGAATAGTCATGCAAGAACAGTATCAACCAGCCGAGGTCGAAGCCGCCGCACAGGCGCATTGGAAAGAAAAAAAATCTTTCGAGGTTAAAGAAGACAGCAGTAAAGAACCTTACTACTGCCTCTCTATGTTCCCTTACCCAAGCGGTCGACTGCACATGGGGCACGTCCGTAATTACACCATTGGTGACGTACTCTCTCGCTATCAACGTATGCTCGGTAAAAATGTATTACAACCTATGGGTTGGGATGCCTTTGGGATGCCAGCGGAAAACGCCGCTATTCAGCATAAAGTAGCGCCTGCTGAGTGGACTTACAAAAACATGGCATACATGAAAGAGCAATTTAACCGTTTAGGTTTAGCTCTGGATTGGACGCGTGAAGTGGCGACCTGCAAGCCTGACTACTATCGTTGGGAACAGTTTTTGTTCACTCGTTTATTCAAGCGCGGCATTATTTATAAAAAATTAGGTACAGTTAACTGGGACCCTGTTGATCAAACCGTACTGGCTAATGAGCAGGTAATTGATGGTCGCGGCTGGCGTTCAGATGCGTTAGTAGAAAAACGCGAAATCCCAATGTACTACTTTAAAATTACCGCCTATGCTGAAGAACTACTTAATAGTTTAGATACACTTTCAGGTTGGCCTGAACAAGTTAAAACCATGCAGCGTAACTGGATTGGTAAAAGTTACGGTGCCGATATTGTTTTTGACTATGATGTTGAGTCTACTGGCATTGAAGGACAGCTTAAAGTTTACTCTACTCGCCCAGATACCTTAATGGGCGCAACCTATGTTGCGGTTGCCGCTGAGCATCCTTTGGCGCAACGTGCGGCTGAAAGCAATCCAGAATTAGCCAGCTTCATTACTGAATGCAAAGCAGGGTCTGTAGCAGAAGCGGATATGGCCACTATGGAGAAAAAAGGTGTTGCCACTGGGCAGTACGTTATTCATCCATTAAATGGTAAAAAACTACCTGTATTTATCGCAAACTATGTGCTTTGGGGTTATGGCGAAGGCGCTGTCATGGCCGTTCCTGCACACGATGAACGTGACTTTGAATTTGCTAATAAATACAGCCTACCTATAGTTCAAGTATATCGCCCTGAAAACGGCGAAGATAACTTCTCTAGCCATACATGGCAGGATTGGTACAGCCAAAAAGAAGGTCTTGTTACGGTTAACTGCGAGCAATACAACGGATTAAGGTTCCAAGACGCCTTTGACCGTATTGTCAGCGACTTAGAAAATACAAACAGCGGTTCACGTAAAACTCAATTCCGTCTACGGGACTGGGGTATCAGTCGCCAGCGTTACTGGGGCTGCCCTATCCCTATTATTCACTGTCCAAGCTGTGGTGATGTGCCAGTACCCGAAGACCAGTTACCTGTAGTCCTTCCGGAAAATGTCATTCCTGATGGCAGTGGCAACCCACTCAATAAAATGCCTGAATTCTATCAGTGCCAATGCCCTGAGTGTGGTGCTGATGCACGTCGTGAAACCGACACTATGGATACCTTTGTTGAGTCTTCATGGTATTACGCACGTTATGCCTCAGCACAATGCACTACCAGTCTTGTCGATAAAGAAGCTGCTAACTATTGGTTACCTGTTAACCAATATATTGGTGGTATTGAACACGCTATTCTGCACTTGTTATATGCACGTTTCTTCCACAAACTAATGCGTGATGAAGGCTTAGTAGAAGGCGATGAACCCTTTACCAACTTACTAACACAAGGCATGGTTGTAGCAGATACCTATTATCGTCTTGATGAAAGTGGAAAACGTACTTGGTATAACCCAGCTGAAGTAGAAATTGAAGCCGATAGCAAAGGTAAGATTGTGGCGGCTAAATTGATTGCTGACGGCCTGCCAGTTGTTGTTGGCGGTACGGAAAAGATGTCTAAGTCGAAAAATAACGGCGTAGATCCTCAGCAAATGATTCAGCAGTTTGGTGCCGATACTTGCCGTTTATTTATGATGTTTGCAGCACCTCCAGAGCAAAGCTTAGAGTGGTCAGATTCAGGAGTAGAAGGCTCTAACCGCTTCTTACGCCGTGTTTGGCGCCTAGCTCAGCGTCATGTAAGCCAAGGTTTACCACCTGCATTAGATACCAATAATCTAACTGCTGAGCAAAAAGAAATTCGCCGAGCCACCCATGCAGCCATCAAACAAGCCAGCACAGATATTGGACAGTTCCGCAAATTCAATACCGCTATTGCACAAACCATGAGCCTTATGAATGTCTTAGAAAAAGCGCCTTTTGCTACTGAGCAAGAGCGTGCGCTAATTCAAGAAGGCTTAGAAGCTATTGCGTTAATCTTAGCGCCTATTACACCACATATTTGCCACAGTATTTGGCATGAGTTAGGGCATACTACAGACATTATTGATGCGCCTTGGCCTTGCGCTGACGAATCAGCATTAGTGCAAGATACTCTAACACTTGTGGTACAGGTAAACGGTAAGCTACGCGGCCAAATTGACGTGCCAGCTCAAGCTTCACGCGAGGAAGTAGAAGCAGCAGCACGTGCCAATGAAAACGTACAACGCTTCACTGAAGGCGTAACAATACGTAAAGTGATTGTCGTACCGGGCAAACTAGTTAATATTGTTGCTAACTAACATCATTTAAACCTGCAGGTTTAAGGACCTAAGCCTGCTCTGAGGAACTAACATGCTAAAACGCACCATTGCCCTGCTTAGTTTTACCTTATTACTTAGCGCTTGCGGCTTCCAACTGCGCGGCACAGGCGATATTAAGTTTGCCTTACACGAAATCAACGTGGAAGGTCGCGATATGTTAAGCCCACTCGCTAAAGATGTAGTTAAGCGCATTGAAGCCAACAAAGTACAGGTAACACCTAATGCCACCTACACCTTGTACTTAGGCCGTGAAGAAAGCTCACAGTATATTGCAAGTAAAACAGCTGGCTCGCGCAGTGCTGAGTACACTATTGTATCTGCACTAAATTACGAGATTTATGGCCCTAACAAGCTACCATTGTTGGTAGACAAGGTTGAGTTAGAACGTACTTATGCTTATGACTCAAATAACATTTCAGGCTCAGATGAAGAACGTCGTGTCTTGGCTGAAGAAATGCGCTATGACTTAGTAACACAACTAGCTATGCGCTTACAGTTAATCACACCAGAGCAACTAGATCGCATGGAGCGTCAGGCTGAGCAAAAAGCTCAAGCCGAGAAAGAAGCTTATGAGCGCGCGCAAGAAATGCGCCGCCAACAAGTAGCTCCGCAGCAATCACCTATTCAATTCCCTTAAGCTGTTATAACTAGGCTGCAAACGCAGCCTAGTTTGCCTTATGAAACTTTATCCAAATAAATTAAAAAGCAGCCTAAAGCAGCTACTGCCCATCTATGTTGTCAGTGGTGATGATCCTTTCCTCTGCCAAGAGGCTTGCGATCTAATTCGTGCTACCGCCAAACAGCAAGGACATGATGAGCGTGAAATTTTTTATGCTGATCGTAATTTTGACTGGGGGCAATTTTACCAAGCAAGTGCTAGCTTATCGCTTTTTGCCCAGAAAAAAGTAATTGAATTACGCCTAAGCTCAAGCAAACTCACCGATCAAGGTGTAAAAACCTTAATCGAATATGCTCAGCAGCCTGCGCCTGATACGTTATTACTTATTAGCCTGCCTAAACTTGATGGCAGCACGCTAAAAAGCAAATGGGCAAAAGCCTTGTTAGACAGCCCAGATTGTGGCTTTATGCAGATCTATCCTGTTGACAGTAAAGAGCTACCTCAATGGATTATGCAACGCTTAACTGAGCAAGGCTTGTCAGCAGATGCACAAGCTATTGACTTAATTGTTACCCGCGTAGAAGGTAACTTACTGGCTGCTGTTCAAGAAATTGAAAAGCTAAAACTCCTTAGCAATAAAAGCCATTTAGACATTGATACTGTCCAAGCTTGCATTGCCGATAGCGCACGTTACGATGTATTTACCTTAGTCGATGCTGCACTTAATGGCGAAGCCCAGCGCAGCTTAAAAATTTTAGCAGGCCTTCGTGCTGAAGGCATGGATACACCTATTATTTTATGGGCACTGAGCCGAGATATTCGCCAGCTAGCTCAGCTCAGTAATAGTTACAGCCAAGGTATTCCAACTGATAAATTACTGACTAAGATTTGGCCGCAAGCACGCAAACCTTTATTTGCCAAAGCCTTATCACGCCATAGCAGTGAACAGTGGCAACGCATGCTAAGCTTAGCGCAACTTATTGATGAGCAAGGGAAAGGGCAAGCCATAGGGGATCCTTGGATTAGCCTTAACAGCCTAGTGTTAGAGCTCTGTGCACTTCCCCTATTTCGTCACTCAACGTATTAATGCATTGGATGGATGTTAGCCATGCAAAAACCTATTTCCCGCCCTATTGTTCTTTGTCTTTCTGGACATGATCCAGTTGGCGGTGCCGGCACTCAAGCCGACATCGAAGCTATTAGTGCCCAAGGCTGTCATGCCGCTGTCGCCGTCACTGCTTTAACTGTGCAGGACACAGTAGATGTGAGTGGTTTTCGATTAGTAGATACCGACTGGGTAATGGCTCAAGCACAAGCTATTATTAATGACCTACCTGTTAGTGCGATTAAGCTAGGCATGTTAGGCTCACTGGAAATGGTTGACTGCATTGTCGAAATCGCCAAGCAGTTACCCAATATCCCATTAATTTGCGACCCTGTATTACGTGCAGGTGGTGGCGGTTCGTTGGGACCTGACGATGTAGGCTATGCCATGCGTGAAAAAATCATGCCGCTAGCTAGGTTAATTACACCTAATCTGCCTGAAGCTCGAATTCTAGCAGAACTTGCAGAAGGCTCTGCCGACCAATGCGCCCAAGTTCTCTTAAAATACTGTCCTAATGTGCTTATTACAGGCGGGCATGGTGATCAAGCACAAGTCCATAATCGCTTATATTGCCAAGATGGTAGCTTGCATGATTTTACCTGCCCAAGATTGCCTGGCGAATATCATGGTTCAGGCTGCACCTTAGCCAGCACTCTAGCTGCACGCTTAGCCTTAGGTGAAGAGCTGAGCAGCGCAGTTAACAGCGCACTCGATTATACTTGGCGCTGTTTGCGCGATGCCGAAGCACCTGGACGTGGACAATATATTCCTCGCCGCTTACCCTTGGATTACTGTAATTAATGAGCATCTCCATTCAAGGCCTGTACGCCATTACAGACAGCCAATTACTGCAAGATCGCTTACTCAGCTACTGCGAGGCAGCGCTAAAAGGTGGTGTGCAACTATTGCAATATCGTGATAAAGGCACTGATCACGAACAACGCTACCGTGAAGCCAGTGAGTTAGCACTGTTATGCAATAAATATAATGCGCAACTTATTATTAATGATGACTTAATATTAGCCTGTAAAATAGCTAATGTTGGTCTCCATCTTGGGCAGAAGGATGGCAGTCTAATTCAAGCCCGTGACATGTTAGGGAAACAGGCAATTATTGGAGCCACTTGTCACGCCAGTTTGGACCTCGCATATACGGCCAAAGCGCAAGGCGCATCTTACCTTGCCTTTGGTCGTTTTTTTCCTTCTCAAACTAAACCTGATGCCCCCAGCGCTAATATTGACTTATTAACGCAAGCTAAAGCCCAATTTGCGCTACCCTTAGTAGCCATTGGCGGCATTACACTCCAGAATGCACCTAGTTTAATCAGCCAAGGCGCTAATGCGCTGGCAGTAATACACGCACTTTTTGCACAACCAACAGCAGCTCAGGTACAACACTGTGCTGAACAGTTTTCCTTGTTATTTCCTGCTTGATTGTACAAAGCCAATTTGAGGTCATTATGTCACGCTCACAAAGCTTATTTGAAAATGCCCAACAACATATTCCTGGTGGTGTTAACTCACCTGTACGTGCATTTAAAGGCGTAGGCGGCACCCCGCTCTTTATCAAGCACGCCAAAGGCGCTTATATTACTGATGAAGACAACAAGCAATATGTTGACTACGTTGGCTCATGGGGCCCAATGATTCTAGGTCATAGCCACCCGCAAGTAATTGATGCTGTACGCCAACAGTTAGAGCATGGTCTATCTTATGGCGCACCTACTGAACTAGAAGTACAAATGGCAGACCTCGTTTGCTCGCTGGTTCCTTCAATGGAAATGGTACGCATGGTCAGCTCGGGTACTGAGGCTACCATGAGTGCTATTCGTCTTGCTCGTGGCTATACCAAACGCGACACCATAGTTAAATTTGAAGGCTGCTACCATGGGCACTCCGACAGTTTACTAGTGAAAGCAGGTTCAGGCGCACTCACATTAGGTGTACCTAGCTCACCTGGCGTACCAGCTGCTTTTGCACAGCACACCATCACTTTGCCCTACAATGATTTAGACGCCGTAAAACAATGCTTTGCGCAAGTGGGCGAGCAAATTGCCTGTATCATTGTCGAACCTGTGGCAGGTAATATGAACTGCGTACCGCCAGTACCAGGCTTTTTACAAGGTTTGCGTGAGGTTTGCGATCAATACCAATCACTCTTAATTGTTGACGAAGTGATGACTGGCTTTCGCGTTGCTCTAGGTGGAGCTCAAGCGCTTTATGGCATCACACCTGATATTTCGACATTTGGTAAAATTATTGGCGGCGGTATGCCTGTAGGTTGCTTCGGTGGTAAACGTGAAGTAATGGAATACATCGCGCCCTTAGGTCCTGTTTATCAAGCAGGTACACTTTCAGGCAACCCACTTGCCATGGCGGCAGGCATTACCACTTTAAAACTGATCAACCAGCCGAACTTTCATAGCGCCATTGAAAAATACACCACTGCACTACTCAAAGGCTTACAAGAACGTGCTGATGCCGCAGGCATTGCCTTCACCACCACCCAAGCAGGCGCGGCCATGTTTGGTTTATATTTCAATGAGAAAAAAGATATCACCTGCTTTGCCGATGTGATGAACAGCGATGCCGAACGCTTTGGTAAATTCTTCCACCTTATGTTAGAGAATGGCGTTTACTTAGCCCCAAGTGCTTTTGAAGCCGCCTTTACTAACGCTGCAATGGGCGAAAAAGAATTAAAAATCACTCTTGATGCCGCAGAAAAAGCCTTTAAACAGCTTAAGTAACTTGTTCTAGCTCAGACCTGATCTGACAGTTACCTATTTTTCTGGTGCCTCTGTCAGATTAGATTTGAGCCAGTCAACTTTAACGCTAT
Organism: Pseudomonas sp. F1_0610; assembly: GCF_047470865.1. Taxonomy (NCBI): domain Bacteria; kingdom Pseudomonadati; phylum Pseudomonadota; class Gammaproteobacteria; order Pseudomonadales; family Pseudomonadaceae; genus Pseudomonas; species Pseudomonas sp. F1_0610. The sequence continues at coordinate 1,208 of NZ_JAZDRH010000025.1, read as the reverse complement.
TTCTTGTATTTTTCGCGCTTTATATTGACTGATATAGGCCATCTTTGTTTTCTTCTACCAAAATCATAAAATCGATATACAAAGAAACGATTTCATCCTTGGCGTTAACACCCCAAAATGCAGGATACGCGCCGTCACCGAAACCACTAGGCGTAATAAGACAGTCATTAGTAACTGCCAAAGAAACTAACTGTGGTTGCGCCAAGTTACACCAATCCGTAAATATTTGCTCTTTTTGCAAACACCTAAGTTTAAGTAAGCTATTCACATCAAAAATCGCTAAATTACCCGCATCGACTCCATACACGCCATTACCTTTTGCTGTGTTGGCCGCATACCATTTAACGGGCTGTTCTTGTGGATTAAATCTGATGCGAACACCTGCTACTCGGTTATAAATCATAACCGCCTGCACTGGATAATTACCCGCTTTTACTTTTCTATGTAACGGCTGAAAATTATAAATATCATACGCAAAATCTAAAATACCAAGAACACCTGTGGCTACTTGCAATCTTCCAAGCTCTTTTAATACAGTTAAACCTTTACTCTGCGCAGATAACATGTTGGGGATATTAATTTTTCGATCATTCTGAAAAAGCGTATTTTCATTTAAATCAATATGATCTTCTCTGGCTAAAAATGGCGCGTCAGGATGGCTCATTGCTAGAATAGAAACATGCTCTTTAGGATTAATAGCAAGGCTTTTTGGTGGGCGTAATAATTCAAGAATGGTCGATATCCTCCAACCTTGTTCTGCATTAAATGTAAGTTCCCACACATGATAATCAGTTGTTTTTAATGTCTCATCATATGTTTCAGTAAAAACTTGAGCAGATTCTCCCTGAATTTCGCATTCGGTTATTTTTGCTAAATGGGGATCAAAATCAGCTTTAAAACCAAATGACCTAGAGGTTCCTGAGTCGCTGCCTTCCACAAAATGCAGATCATCTACTTCAGCTATCAAAGCTCCCCAATAGTCGAAATCAACATTATCACCCATCTCATCTTGAACTTTTGACCATTGCTTATACCAGTGCGTAATATAAGCATTTACTCTTTGTTCAGGTGTATTCATGCAATGCCTTTAGTATTATTTAGTCAGCTTCAATTCTATTAGTGTAGTGAATTATCTAATAATGTAGATAACCGCCCTAAGGGACTGAATATTTTAACATAGCTAAACCACTCAGCACCCTAATTAGTAT
>NZ_JAZDRH010000024.1:0-47982 GCF_047470865.1 Pseudomonas sp. F1_0610 | reverse complement strand
ATTAATTATTCTTATTGTATGTGAAAGTTTTTTATGGGCTAAAAGCTTTTGACTCGATTACTTTTGCCCAAAAATTTAATGGCGTATTTAAGAATGTGTGCAATTTTCGGGAGTGCCTTACTGCATTCATCTTCAGAAAGGCTATATTTAATTAGCATTCTAAATTTCTTTGTAATTTGAGTAAGTGGTTTATATAAATCTCTTCATACCAGCACTTAGCATGTTTAATAGGTTGTATTTAGCTTAAGCAAATGGATCACTATCCTTATCATTATGCCAATTGTATTCAATATGCTGCGCAATATTCTGGGCATATTCGATATTAAAACGATCCGCGACAAAGCCTAGCGCCATATCTATGCCTGCAGATACGCCTGACGACGTATAAAACTTACCGTCTACGCACCAGCGAGCTGTTCTTTTCCAGTTAACGGCGTTGCTATTATTAATCACCCAGTCCCATGCTTTTTTGTTGGAGGTAGCGGTAATTCCATCAAGTATACCCGCTTTAGCAAGTAAAGCAGCGCCAGTGCAAACGCTTAAACACCAGAGGCTGGCATCTGCTAACTGTTTGAGCTGGGTAAGAAAATGAGTGTTGCTAACTAAGGCGCGTGTACCGCGGCCGCCTGGTACTAAGAATACAGCGTTAGGATCAGTTTGAGCGACGGATGTCATGCTTTCTACGCCTTGAGCACTGCGAATTAAGCCGCCATTAAGTGATACACAGTTAATTTTAAAGCCTTCAACATTACCTAAGACCTGTATTGGGCCTAAAGCATCTAAGGTTTCGTAATCATTAAACAGCAACACATTAATTAACATCTTCACTCCTTAAGCATGTGAATACATGCGGCATTCGGCTAGTAAAGCTAGGACATTAGGGTCGCGTTCACGAGCTTTTAGAAACACAATACCAATACGCTGTTTTAGCTGATATTGCTCTTGCAAAGTGATGAGTTTAACGCGATTTTCGTAAACTGCTGCAATTCGCCCGGGTAAGAGCGCATAGCCTACGCCGGAACTAACCATGCTAAGTAAGGTAAAAATATCGTTAACTTGCATTGCCACTTTGGGCGTAAAGCCTGCTTTTTTAAATACACGATCGCCATCTTGATGGGTGGCAAAGCCCGGCGTTAGGGTAATGAAGGTGGAATCTTTAAGTTCGGCCAAATCGACTTTTGAGCGTCGTGAGAAAGGTGAGTCGTTAGGTACTGTTAAGTAAATATCATCGCTAAAAATTTCATAGCTTTCACAGTCGCTATCTTTGGTATGTTCGCTGAGCGACACTAAAATAGCGTCTAGCTCCATGTTTTTAAGTTTATAGAGCAGGTCGCTGTTAGAGCCTAAGATTAGATCAATATTTAGTTCACTACGACGTAATTTCACGCCCATAATGAGTTTTGGAACGGTTTTGACCGTTAATGAATAAAGTGCGCCTAGTTTGAAGCGTTCGGCGGAGAAGCCTGCCGCTTCACGGGTGAGGCGCACAGCCTCTAAGGTGTCGGTAATAATCTGCTGTGCTTTATCTTCAAGCACTTGTGCGCTGGCTAGGGGCACAAGCTGGCGGCCATCGCGTTTAAAGAGCGGGCAGCGTAGGGCGCTTTCGAGGGAGTGAATGGCTTTATGCGCGCTGACGGTGCTGATACCAATCTCTGAGGCTGCACGTGACAGGTTACCTGTGCGCATAAAGGCGAGAAAAATCTCAAGTTTTTTTAGCGTGAGTTCTTCATCTATCCGCATGTTTAGCCTTTAGTGAAATTCAACCGCGTTGCCACAGACTGTAAAACACCTGTCCTGTATGTTTTTCACGGTGCAAACGCCAATTAGCAGGAAGCCCTAAGCAGGAGGGTGCTTGTTCGCTTTCCGTATATATCCAAGCATCTTCGCTTAACCAGTGGTTATCTTCTAACAAATGGCAGGCATTTTTCAGTAGATCTTGGTGGAAGGGAGGATCGAGCAATGCGATATCAAAAGGCTGCTGAGCGGCTTGTGTTAAATACTTAAGGCTATCGGTTAGTTCAACTTGGCCTGTATTACAGTTTAACGTAGTAAGGTGCTGCTTAAGTGTATTGACGGACTGGGGATTAAGCTCTAGCGCTAGTGCATATTCAGCACCACGCGATAAGCCCTCTAAAAAGAGTGCACCACTGCCGGCAAAACAATCTAGGAGTTTAGCCCCTTCAATATAAGGCGCTAACCAATTATAAAGGGTTTCACGAACACGGTCAGGGGTTGGACGCAAACCCGGCGCTTGAGTAAAACTCAAACGCCGAGAACGCCATTGCCCACCAATAATGCGTAGTTGGCTAGTGCCATTATGCGTTGTTACTGCATTACGCATGGATTTACGGCTCATTGATGACTGTATCCTTGTGCTGTTGTTTCTTTACGATCTACGGCTGGCGGTAGTGGTTTTTGAGCAACTTTTGGCCCTACGCTAACAACGCTCATGTTGTCTAACTGTACGTGTTTTTGCATGGCATGCTTAACTTGTTCCAACGTTAAGTCATTGATTTGTTGCATAAACTGCTGCTGCCAATCCAGCGGCATATCATAAAATCCATAAGCACCTAACTGCCCTACAATAGCTGAGTTGCTGGCGGCTGAGAGTGGATAGCTACCTGCGATTTCGCGCTTGGTATCAGCCAACTCTTTTGCTGTTGGGCCATTATTGATGAAATCAGCTAACAGCTCTTTGATAAATACTAGAGTTGCATCGCTAAGTTCTGCACGTGTTTGCAAGCTAATAGTGAATAAACCACGTTCTTGCAGGGTGCTAAAGTTTGAATAAACACCATAGGTTAAACCGCGTTTTTCCCGTACTTCTTCCATGAGGCGAGAGCCAAAACCACCGCCACCAAAAATTTGGTTGGCGACAAAGAGTGCAGGGTAATCAGGATCGCCACGTTTAATGCCTAAAGACGCTAAGGTTAAATGTGTTTGGGTAGATGGGTAAGTAATATGAACATTTTCAATTTTTCTTGCGGTTGGGCTTGCAACAGCTGGGAATGCTTGGCCTTTAGGCATAGCTTGGCTGATCTTCTCAGCCATTTGCTCAGCTTTTGCACGGCTAATATCCCCTACAATAGCAATGTTCAAATTGCTTGAGTTGTAGGCGTTACGATGGAAGGTGATGAGGTCTTGGCGTTTAATTTGTTTAATAGTACTAGCCGTGCCTGAACTCGGATGAGCATAAGGATGGTCGCCATAGAAGGTATCGTATAGCGCTAAGCTGGCAATGGCACCAGGGTTTTGCTTTTGCATTTCAAAACTAGCCAGCAGTTGGTTTTTTAAGCGATCAAGAGCAGGCTGTGGAAAGCTTGGCTGGGTAACCACTTCAGTGAATAGCTTAAGTGCAGGATCTAAGTTGTTTGGGTTGCTTAAACTGCGCAAGCTCATTACCGCCATATCACGGTAAGCTCCCGCATCAAACTGAGCGCCTAAGTTATCAAATTCCGCTGCAATATCGCCCACAAGCTTCTTGCCTGTACCTTCATCAAGCATGCTGCTAGTGAGGTTGGCTAAACCAAACAGCTGGCCATCACGTGAACTACCGGCAGCAAAGGTTAGCTGAATGTCCACCATGGGCAATTCACTGGCATGCATAAAGAGCACCTTAGTGCCTGTACTGGTGCGCCATTCTTGTATATCTAAAGCACGTGGTGCACGAGCGGGTTGATCCAATAAAGATAAGCTCTTGATCTTCGGATTATGTGCAGACAAGCTACTGCTAGTGTTTTGTGGTAGACAGCCTGAAAGTATAGCTAAGCTCAGTAAACTAACTGTTAGTGTGCGAGTAAGGCTCATGGGCGCGCCTCCTGTGGATAAAGATGAACAACACTTAAACGCGATTTAGTAAGGTAAGTACGCGCCGCTTTAGAAATATCAGCTGGAGTTACTTGCTCCAACGCTTTTACATCTTCGTCGAGCAAACGCCAAGATAAACCAACGGTTTCTAACTGCCCAATAGCTGTAGCTTGCGCCTCAATAGAATCGCGCTCATAGACTTGCGAAGCAATAACCTGTGCACGAACACGATCAAGCTCTGCTTGGGAGGGTGGCGTGGTTTTAAGCTTATCAATTTCTTTCCAGAAGCCAGCTTCAACCTGCTCCAAAGTAATGCCATTTTGCACATTAGGTGTCGCTCCTAAGGCAAACATACTACTGCCACGCGTATGAGCGTCATACCAAGCGTAAGCTCCTACGACTAATTCTTGTTTACGCTCTAAGTTAGTGGCTAAACGCGCACTAGGGCCGCTGCTTAAGACTGCACTGAGCAAGCGTAAGGCATGAATTTGTTTAGGATCTTCAAGGGTATTTAAGCTAGGTACGTTAAAGCCCATCATTAAGCTGGCAACTTGGCTGTTGAGGTAGAGGGTTAGACGGCGCTCACCTGGTTGGTCTAACTCAATAGGCCGTTTAGCGTCGGGAATTGGACGCGCTTTAATAGGGCCAAAATGACGTTGGACTAAGGTTTTGACCTGCTCTGGTTGCACGTCACCAACAATAACTAAAGTGGCGTTATTAGGTGCGTACCATTGTTCGTGCCATTGGCGTAAGTCATTGATTGTCATTCGATTTAAATCGTGCATCCAACCAATAGTCGGGATGCTGTAACTGCTTGAAGGATACACCATCGCCTGAAAACGCTCGTAAGCTAAGGATGTAGGACGATCGTCAGTACGCATGCGACGCTCTTCTTTAATAACTTCAATCTCACGCAGAAACTCATCTTCTGGCAAGGTTAGACCTGCAAGGCGATCAGCTTCTAGCTCTAAAGCAATTTCTAGGCGATCACTGGAAAGTACTTGGTAATAAGCCGTGTAGTCACTACTAGTAAAGGCGTTTTCTTGGGCACCAATATCACGCAAAATCAACGAAGATTCGCCCGGGCCGAGTTTACTGCTACCTTTAAACATCATGTGTTCTAGTGCGTGGGCAAGGCCTGTGCTACCAGGTGTTTCATAGCTGGAACCGACTTTGTACCAAAGTTGACTGACGACTACAGGTGCACGGTGATCTTCGCGTACAATGACTTTTAAGCCATTATCTAGAGTAAATTCAGTGGTAGCGGCAGATTCGTTGGCATTTGCCATAAGTGGTAGTAAACATGCACTAATAAGCAGCACGCTTACCTGACGAAATAGTTTTTTCATGCAAAAAGACCTTTTAAACTGCTGTGTAGTTTTAGCTTCAAGGGGCGGTTAAGTGCTAGGATACGTAACCATTTTACAAACAGCTATTGTAACTCGCTTATAATGAGCACAATGCCTGATAAGATTCTTCAATTGAGTGTTTGGTTCCTTTCAATCTGGAAGTTTAACTGTCCAACCAGACCTCTCTAATATGCCCAGTGGGAGCATTTTACGTGGAAAAAAAGCCTGAAAAAAAAGGGTTATTTAGTTGGTTTCGTCGTAAAAAAGATGACCAAGTAGCCGTTGAACAAGCTGTAACAGAACAGAACACAGAAATAACTCATGAGTCATCAGTTGACGATACAAGTGCTCAGCTAACGCAGCATGTTAACGCTGTTACTGACACAACAGAAGTGCAACATGTGGCAAGCATTGAGCCAGATGCTGTAGCTTCTACGCAAGCAAAGACACTAGAAGAAAAAAACACTAGCGTTATTTCTACGCCAAATACATCATCCTCAGAGCCAGAGCCAGAGCCAGAGCCAGAGCCAGAGCCAGAGCCAGAGCCAGAGCCAGAGCCAGAGCCAGAGCCAGAGCCAGAGCCAGAGCCAGAGCCAGAGCCAGAGCCAGAGCCAGATGTGCCTGAGTTAGAAAAGAATTTAGCGGGACAAGAAAAGCCAAATGCCAAGAAAAAAGGCTGGTTCGCTCGCTTAAAAGAAGGCTTGTCAAAAACCAGCGCTAGCTTTAGCGAAGGCATGGCTAGTCTCTTTTTGGGTAAGAAAAATATTGATGATGATCTGCTAGATGAGTTGGAAACGCATCTATTAATGGCTGACGTGGGCGTTGAGGCGACCACCAGCATTATGCAGAACCTCACTCAACGTGTTAGTCGTAAAGAGTTGGCAGATAGCGAAGCCTTATATAAGGCATTGCAGCTTGAGCTGTCTGAACTACTCAAGCCTGTTGATCAGCCACTACAGATTGATAGTGCGAAAACACCTTATGTAATTTTAGTGGTGGGGGTTAATGGTGTGGGTAAAACGACCACCATTGGTAAATTAGCCTCACGCTTACAAAAAGAAGGCAAGAAGGTCATGCTTGCTGCTGGTGATACCTTCCGCGCTGCTGCAGTAGAACAGCTACAGGTTTGGGGGGAGCGCAATAAAATCCCAGTGATTGCTCAGCATACAGGTGCGGACTCAGCTTCTGTCATTTTTGATGCCGTGCAAGCAGCTAAAGCTCGTGGTGTGGATGTATTGATTGCAGATACAGCGGGACGTTTGCACACCAAAGATAACTTGATGGAAGAGCTGCGCAAAGTTCATAGAGTAATTGGCAAATTAGACGATACAGCTCCGCACGAAGTACTTTTAGTGCTAGATGCTGGCACAGGTCAAAACGCCATTAACCAAACCCGTCAATTTAATGAAGCGGTTTCCTTAACAGGTTTGGCATTAACTAAACTGGATGGCACGGCTAAAGGTGGCGTTATTTTTGCATTAGCTAAGCAATTTAACTTGCCAGTGCGCTTTATTGGCGTAGGTGAAGGCATTGATGATTTGCGCGATTTTAACGCCGATGATTTTGTGAAAGCACTTTTTGCACAAGCAGAGAACGAATGATTCAATTTGAGCAAGTAGCTAAGCGTTACCCTAATGGACATGTGGGCTTACATGAGCTGACGTTTCGTGTAAGACAGGGCGAATTTATCTTCGTTACTGGTCATTCAGGTGCAGGGAAAAGCACTATGTTGCGCTTATTACTTGCCATGGAACGCCCTACCAGTGGAAAAATCTTACTGGCAGGGCAAGATTTGTGCAAAATCAACAATGCACAAATTCCTTACTTGCGTCGTCAAATCGGCGTAGTTTTTCAGAATCATCAGTTATTATTTGATCGCACAGTGTTTGACAATGTAGCCCTACCATTGCAAATCATGGGCTTATCGACAGAAGAAATTAATCAGCGGGTTAGCTTGGCATTGTCTCGTGTTTCATTAAAAGAAAAGGCCATGCAGTCTCCCGCAGACTTATCCACAGGACAGCAGCAGCGTGTTGGCATTGCCCGCGCGATTGTGCATCAACCTGCATTGCTATTAGCCGATGAGCCAACGGGTAATCTTGATCCTCGTTTAGCGGCTGAAATTATGAGTGTGTTTGAAGATATTAACCGCCTAGGCACTACAGTTATTATCGCTAGCCATGACTTGGCGCTGATTGCCCGTATGCGGCATCGCATGTTGACTTTGCAACGTGGGCGTTTAATCGGTGATGGAGAAGCAGGTTAATGAGCAAGCAAATAGTTCCTGATCAACCTGGGGTGCGAGTAGGCGCTACACCAAAAAACACGACAGAATTTACACCTGTAAAAGAGCCAGATACATTTTGGCAACTTTTGCGTATAGGCCTAACTAACCATAAAGCCAGTATTATAGATAGCGTTCAGCGCTTAATACGCCAGCCCTTAGGTAGCTTCTTTACTTGGTTGGTGATTGCAGTTGCGCTAAGTTTGCCCATGGGCTTGTCATTACTATTAGACAGCACTGATCAGTTAGATGGATCATGGCAACAGGCTGCTGAAATTTCTGTTTTTATGGATATTAAAGCCACAGAGACTCAAGCACAGGAGCTTGTTGAGCAAATAGAAAAGCTTTCCGCTGTGGTTGAAGTTAATTTGATTAGCCCACAGCAAGCTTTGCAAGAGTTTCAAGCGCTATCAGGTTTAGGCAATGCGCTGACTGAACTGCCAAGCAATCCATTGCCTTATAGTCTTCTGATTACGCCACAAAAAATTGATAAAGAAGCATTAGAAGATCTTAAACAGCAACTCGCTACTATGCCTTATGTTGAAATAGCGCAGCTCGATATGCAGTGGGTTGAGCGCTTAAGTGCGATGTTACGTGTAGGTAAGCACTTTATCTTTGGCTTAGCATTACTCTTAATTGCAGCGCTTTTACTAGTTATAGGTAATACCATTCGCTTGCATATAGAAAACCGTCGTACAGAAATTGAAGTGATTAAACTCGTCGGTGGCACTGATGGTTATGTGCGCCGCCCATTTTTATATATGGGCATGCTCTATGGTTTAGGCGGTGGATTGCTAGCTTGGTTAATCTTATCTGTCATCTTAAGCACATTGAATAATTCTGTAACAGAATTAGCCCAGTTATATGGCAGCGATTTTAGCCTACAAGGAGTACCCTTAATTGATGGGATTTCTCTAGTATTTGGTGCTATGATGCTAGGTTATATAGGAGCTTGGCTGGCAGTGTCAAGGCATTTAAGGGAACTTGCCCCACGTTAAAAGAGTTTAAGAATTCTTTAATAAAGCCAGTTTAGGATGGAACTTATCCACAGACTAACTATCTGATAGATGTGCAAAATACTGCGAAAGCAGTGACCGCAGGAGGATATCTATTTATGAGTAACAGTAAAGCATTACAACCAGCGTATGTATTATCTCCAGGAGCCAATCTGGACGCTTATGTGCAATCTGTAAATAGCATCCCATTACTTTCTGCCGAACAAGAACAAGCCTTAGGTGAACGCCTTTTTTATCAACAAGACTTAGATGCTGCTCGTCAATTAGTGATGGCGCACTTGCGTTTTGTAGTGCATATCGCACGTAGCTATTCAGGCTATGGACTTGCTCAAAGCGATTTGATTCAAGAAGGTAATGTCGGCTTAATGAAAGCCGTAAAACGTTTCAACCCAGAAATGGGCGTACGTCTTGTGTCTTTTGCAGTACATTGGATTAAAGCTGAAATTCACGAGTTTGTACTGCGCAATTGGCGCATCGTTAAAGTAGCAACGACCAAAGCACAGCGTAAATTATTCTTTAACTTACGTAGCCAGAAAAAAAGCTTACAGTGGTTAACGAACGACGAAGTTAATCGTGTAGCCGATACATTAGGTGTTGAAGCACGAGAAGTGCGTGAAATGGAAAGCCGTTTGACAGGTTCGGATATGGCATTTGATGCACCAACGGATGCAGATGATGACGTAGCCTATCAGTCACCGGCTTACTATCTGGAAGATCACAGTGCAGACCCAGCATTGCAACTAGAAGCTGCCGACACAACAGACAGCGAGAATGCAGAGCTATACCAAGCACTGTCTAATTTAGACGAGCGTAGCCGCGATATTGTAGAGCAGCGTTGGTTAGCAGAAGAAAAAGCTACCTTGCATGAGCTAGCCGCTAAGTATGATGTTTCAGCCGAGCGTATTCGTCAGCTTGAAAAAAATGCAATGAACAAAATTAAGGCGGCCATTGCTGCTTAGTATTTTGTATACAATTAAAAGCCCAACTATAGTTGGGCTTTTTTATTGAAATTTTTTTACTGGTTAGTAATACTGACTAAAGCATTTTAGGTGTAGTCATTCAGCTAGCTACTTTAATTCTATGCTAAATTTTATAAATTATAAGATAAGTTAATATGGACGTTTAATGAATACGCCATCAAAGAAAGAACAAGGTATTTTTGAAAAAGAAATCTTGCATAATAAAATAGTAAAAGAAAGAATACAGAAAATTAATACTGACTTAAACTCAGTGGCTAGCCTTAGTGATATATCTAGCATTTTTTATGCACACGAAAATGAAGGTACGTTAAAGTATAAAAATAAAATATTTTGGTGCGCTATATTCGTTTCTTCTCTTATTTTGTTGATCTCCATTTACTTCATGAGTTTAACCTTTAAGCATTTTGATAGCGGCTATGGCTTTTTATGGCTCATTCTCCCTTTCTTTGCTTTTTCTTTTGCAGCTAATCAGCGAAAAACAGAAGCTGCACGTTTAGCTTTAGTGGAGAAAGCACAGAAAATATACCTCTCGCTAAAATATGGGTTTGTCAATTTTCAAGAGCAAGCGAATATAACGCATCATCAGAATTTAACTGAGTTTTCTGCATTTTTTAAGCGAGGAAATTATGAAAATAAAGTCCCATTTTATGCTTCAGGGCTAATTCAGTGCGAAGATAAAGATGTTCCTTATACAGCTATTAACTATCATTACGTAAATCGTCGAGAGGTAGTTTCTACTGATGCTAATGGCAAACGCAGAATAAAAGTTGTTTATGATCACTTTGATAGTTGGGGAATGTTTTTAGGTGATATTCAGGCCCCAGCATTTGCATTAACTAGCTATAGAAATAATTATTATCCATATCAATGGACAACCTCCTCCATTGCATTTAATAAAAAACATTTTATAACAGGACGCTCAGAAATTGAGTTGGCGAAATTAATGCAACCACGAAATGTTCTAATCCTCGAAAAATTATTTAGCTCCCATGGCTATTTCGAATTTATTTCAGGTGAAAGTATAGACTCTGTATACTGGGCGTTTGAGCAAAATATTTTTTTACGTGATTATGACCAGTTTAACAATTGTGATACAGCAGCTAAAATTGGCAATATGCTAGAAACACTCAGGCTACCCATGTTTGAAAAGTTGATGACTGAAATTAAACCTATTCTTGAAAAAGTGGTGAAATAATGGACTTTACAATTATTCTTATTGTTTTAGCGGTTATTGCTTTTATCGTTATTGCAATCAATAACAGTATTATTACAGCCTACAATAGTACTAAGCGATCTTGGGCAGACGTTAATACCTATGAGCGACAAAAAGTTAATATTTTAGATTCACTCACACCTATAGTTAGCCAATATATTTCGTATGAAAGTGAAACCCTTAAACATATTACTGCGCTGCGCCAAAGTATAGTCTCTTTAGATGGTGCAACGCCTGACGGTGCTAGCTTAGAGAAAATTCAAGCACAAACAGAGCAAGTACTTAAAGGCTTGTCCGTCACAGTTGAAAACTACCCTGATCTTAAGGCAAACACTGTCTACTTAGATTTAATGAAACAAATTACATCACAGAATGAAAATGTAGGAGCAGCTATTACTATCTTTAACCGTAATGTTGAAATTTTTAATAGCAAAATTGAAACCTTTCCAACTAATGTTGTGAACGGTTTTCTAGCTAAAAAGCAACGTATTAATGAGTTTAAAGATAGCACTGCAGAAAAGAATATTGAGTTTAAGCCTAATTTTTAATGCTGGGATATTAGATAAGGCTCAATGCAATAAAGCGCTAAGCTTTTTATATAGCATAGGCGTTTATTGGGAGGATACTTATGGCTGATCAACTGCTACGTCATATCGCATTATTGCAATACATACCGTTAGAACCAAGCAAAATTACTACCGCTGAGCTAGAGTCAAAACTACATGCGGCTGGGTTTAGCTGTACCATACGGGCTGTACAGCGTGATTTACAGAAGCTGAGTTTGATTATGCCATTGGTGTCAGATGAGCGTAGTAAACCTTTTGGCTGGTCTTTTAGTCGAGATAGTAAAAGTCCAGCCTTTCATGCGCTTGATACCAGCACAGCCTTAACCTTCTTTTTAGCTGAGCAACATCTTAAGCATCTCTTACCGCCGAGTGCTTTGAAAGCCTTAGCCCCCCAGTTTGCACAAGCACACCGCCAATTAGATGGCCTTGAGAAGAATGAACTCAGTAATTGGAGTGAGCGAGTACGCAGCCTACCTAATGGAAAAACATTACTGCCTGCTGAAATTAATGAACAAATTTGGAATACAGTGTCAGAAGCCTTGATGGAGAAAAAGCAGCTTGAGGTAACCTACTTGAGTCGCAAACAACAGCAAGCGGCTGATTACCAACTGCACCCAGCAGGTTTAGTATCACGTCATTCAATGACCTATTTAGTGGCACGTTTTACTGATTCAGAAAAATACATGCATTTTGCGGTTAATCGAATTTTGCGCGCTTGTAAGTTAGAACAGGAGGCGCTGGTTGATGATTTTAACTTGGATGCGCATATCGCCGCTGGTAATTTTAGTTCTCGCTCAGCGTGCCCAGAAGTTGAATTAGTAGCTGATATCCATCCACAAGTGGCTTGGATTTTGACAGAAACGCCATTAAGTGTAGAACAAGAAATTACGCCTTTGCCTGACTCTCAGTGGTCAAGACTAATCGCCACAGTGCGTATGGACGAAGAAACACTATGGTGGATTTTTGCATTAAATAGCCAAATAAAGCTATATCAGCCGCAGGAATGGGTAGATCAAGTAAAGCAAAATATCAGTAATCTAGCGGCGCTTTATACGGATTAACTAGAATAAAAATTAGCAGATTTGAGTATTTTACGGTATACCCAATAGTTCGCGAAACAAAAATAGGTTTCGCTTACACACTTAGATAAGGATCAAATACGTTCACTATTTAAATTAATACAATACTTATAGATAGCTTTATTATGGATAGATTAAGCAAATTTTTGATTGGCCTTTCAATTGTCTTTTCACTTTCCCCCGCCCACGCGCAAGATCGTTATATCAACATAGGTACAGGTGGTGTTACTGGTACTTATTATCCACTAGGCAATAACATTTGCCGCTTGGTAAATCGCAATTCAGCCTTGCGTTGCAGTGTAGAAGCCACAGGCGGCTCTGTGTATAACGTTAATCGCTTACAAGCCAAAACTATGGATTTTGGACTTGTACAGTCTGATGTGCAAGCTGAAGCGGTGCTAGGGCAAGGTAATTTTAAGCAACCTGTGCACATGCTACGTTCAGTTTTTTCATTACATGCAGAGCCTGTGCATTTGATGGTGCGTAAACAAGCCAATATCCAACGTTTTCAAGATTTAAAAGAGAAAAGAGTGAATATTGGCAATGCAGGCTCAGGACAACGTTCATTAATGAATTTGATGATGCGCCAAGCCGGTTGGACTAAAAGCACTTTTAAGCTCGCCAGCGAGCTAAAATCTTCTGAGCAAGCACAAGCCTTGTGTGATAACAAAATTGATGCTGCATTTTGGACAGCTGGCATAGGGAATGGCTCTACGCAATCAGCTGCGGCGGCTTGCCCGATTGACTTGGTTAATATGGACGATGAGATTTCACAAGCAATCCTAGCAGCACATCCTGCGCTCTCTAAGGCAATTATTCCAGCTAATACTTATGCTGGAATTAGCCAAGATATTACCACTTTTGGTCCTCGAGGTACCTTAGTTACTCGTGCAGATACAGATGAGGAGGTGGTGTATCAGCTAGTAAAATCGATCTTTGAAAATTTTGAAACCTTTAAAAAGATCTATCCTACGTTTGCTGATTTAGAGCCACAGCAAATGATTTCTACAGGTTTGGTTGCGCCTTTACATAAAGGGGCTGAAAAATACTATAAGGAACAGGGTTGGCTTTAAACTCAGGCGGCAGCTTAGGCTGCCGCTTTTATATTTAGGCGATACTGTAAAAGAACAGCATCATAAAGGGCGCTAAGATGGTGAGAATAAGCCCACTCATGATAGCTGTTGGCATATAGCGTTTTTCACAGCTATCAACCACAAAGGGCAAGGTGGTATCCAACGAAGTTGCACCGCATACCCCAATGGCACTATTGGCATGGTTTCGTCCTAAAAGATAAACCACAGTAATCCCTAGTAATTCGCGAAACAGGTCAATTAATAAGGCAATGCTGCCATAGTTGCTACCCATATGTTGAGTAGCTAAGGTGGCCGACAAACTAAACCAGCCATAGCCAGAAGTTAGCGCTAATGAATGCGCGAGTTTTTCTTGAGTAATAAAACTTAAGATAACGCCTGCAATTAAAGAAGCTACTACCACTAATAGTGGGATAAGTAGAATGCGAGGTGCTAGCCAGCTACGGTCAATCTTAACTGTGGATAAATCAACACCAATACAAAACAGCAGCAAGTACAGCCAATAATAAATATTAAATAGAACTTTTCCTGTATCACTTTCATGCCAATGCAGTTGATAAAAAAGTACGCCTAGCAACACTAAGGCAAAGGCAATACAGCATTCCTTTATAGGATGTAGCATGGCACGCCAGCCTTTACTGGCGCTTGTGTTGGCTGTAGCTTTTTGATTTAAGGGTAAAATAACGATAAATACAATAAGGCTAGTTACCAGAGCATATAAAAGCGCCTGTTTAACAATGCTAAAGCCAGCTGATAACGAGCTAAAAGCTTGCCCTGATTCTAAACCAATGGTGAATAGAATGACCCATACAATAGGTGTAATTAGCTTTAAGAACAGTTGTTTCAGGCGGCTTTTACCTAGGCATTTGCCTGTTATGTAGCCACCAACTAAGGCGATTAAGCAAGGCAAAATAGACGCAAAGATATTACTTAGAACAGACAACATGAAGAGTGCTCACAAAAAAGGCGATCTAGGATCGCCTTGCTGATTATTTCTGGCGTTTAGTGACCCCAGGAAACTCCATTTCCTGATACCTAATAAATTTGGTTTTTTGTGTTAACTTGTAGCCAAGCCAAATAACAATAAAAACAACTAGTCCAATATAGGTAGCAAAGAATCCACCCCAGCTAATGTTGTTAGCCATATAGCTTTCATAATATTGCCCTAAGGTAATGATTAAACATAAGCCAAAGGCAAAAATGGGGCCTATTGGGAAAAAGCTAGAATGATAAGGAAGGTCATTTAGATTATAGCCTTGTGCCAAGTAACCTTTGCGGAAGCGGTAATGGCTAATGGCAATGCCTAACCATGCAATAAAACCTGTCATACCTGAGGCATTTAATAGCCATAAATACACAGTTTTTTCACCAAAAATATAACTTAAAAAGCATAAAGCAGAGATTATCGTAGTGGCATAAAGCGCATTACGTGGAACGCCATTGCTAGATAATTTCGCAAAAATACGGGGTGCTTTACCTTCTTTAGCTAGGGCATATAGCATACGGGTAGAGGCGTACATGCCTGAGTTACCCGCAGATAATACAGCCGTTAAAATAACCGCATTCATCAGTGCGGCAGCGCCAAGTAAACCAGCATTTTCAAATACTAAGGTGAATGGGCTGATGCTAATTTGTTCGATCAGATTGTCACTATTGCTCAATAAACGCGGTGAATCATAAGGAATAATCAAGCTGATTACTAAAATAGCGAAGATATAGAACAAGAGAATACGCCAGAATACTTTACGTACGGCGCTTGGAATGTTCTTACCGGGATCTTCTGATTCGCCGGCTGCAATGCCAATCAGCTCTGTACCTTGGAAAGAAAAGCCAACATACATGGCAATACCAATCATGGCTGGTAGTCCGCCAACGAAAGGTGCGTCGCCAATAAACCAGTTCGCCCAGCCAACGGTGCTCATATCTTTAGTGCCGTCCATGATGCCGAAAATCATCAAGGTGCCTGTGATAATAAAGATAATGACGGTGGCAACTTTGATCAGCGAGAACCAGTATTCAGCCTCACCAAAGCCTCTTACAGAAACATAGTTCAGTAAGAAGGTGATGCCTAAGAATACAGCACTCCAGATCCAGCCATAGCCATTGGCAGACATTTCAGGAAACCAGTAACTCATGACGAGCTGTGCTGCAACAAGGTCAACGGCTACTGTTACGGCCCAGTTGTACCAATAGTTCCAGCCCAGCGCAAAGCCAAAGCCAGGCTCAACATATTTGGCGCCATAGGTAGCAAAAGAGCCTGATACTGGCATATAGGCGGCAAGCTCGCCTAAGCTGGTCATTAAAAAATAGACCATTAAGCCAATTAAGGCGTATGACAAGAGCGCACTACCTGGGCCGGCACTGGCAATAGTCGCGCCAGAAGCAACAAATAAACCAGTACCAATAGAGCCACCAATCGCGATCATGGCCAGATGTCGAGATTTTAATGATCGACGTAAGCCGCCAGAGGCTGGCGCAGATTTAGTTGATTCAGACATTGTTTTCCTATATTACTTTTTCAGCATAGCGCGGATATTGGCTAACGCATCGTTACCGCGCGCTGCTTTTACCTCTACGGGTGCATCATCTTGACCTTCCCACTGCAGATCTTCGTGTGGAAGCTCATCTAAAAAACGGCTATGTGTACAGTTAATCACTTCACCGTACTGTTTACGTTTTGTCGCATATGTCATGATAAGGCGTTGTTTCGCTCGTGTAATTCCCACATAAGCCAAACGTCGTTCCTCCTCGATCGTATCGGCTTCAATGCTAGAACGGTGCGGTAAAATTTCTTCTTCAACACCCATGATATAAACAACAGGAAACTCCAATCCTTTTGAGGCATGCAACGTCATCATTTGCACGCCATCGGCTCCGTCCTCTTCTTCCTCTTGGCGCTCCAGCATGTCGCGCAGCACAAGCTTGGCGACAGCATCTTCAAAGCTGGTGGCACCTTCTTCGTCACGTTCAATTGTATTTTTTAACGCGTCGACTAAAAACTCAATATTGCCAATGCGAAAATCAGCAGCTTTATCACTGGAGCTGTTTTGACGAATCCAATTTTCGTAGTCAATATCTAGCACCATTTCACGAATACTTTGGATAGGATCGTCTTGCGCGCACCGTTGGCGCACTTTTTCCATATAGTGTTTAAAGCGAGTTAGGCGCTCAGTAAAGCGCTTATCCAATACTTCTTGTAAGCCTACTTCATCACAAGCGGCAAACATTGAAATGCCACGTTGAGAAGCATAATTACCTAGTTTTTCTAGGGTAGCTGAGCCAATTTCACGACGTGGCACATTAATAACACGTAAAAAGGCGTTGTCATCGTCTGGATTAATTAGCAAACGAAAGTAAGACATGATGTCTTTAACTTCTTGACGACCAAAAAAACTAGTCCCGCCAGTTAAACGGTAGGGTATTTTATGCACTTGTAATTTTAATTCCATCAATTTCGCTTGATGGTTGCCACGGTACAAAATCGCAAAGTCGCTATAAGGGCGTTGAGTACGTAAATGTGTGGTAAGAATTTCTAAGGCAACAGTTTCTGCTTCGGCATCTTCACTGCGACAGCGAATCACTCTAATTTCATCGCCGTGTCCCATTTCGCTCCACAGTTGTTTTGTAAATACGTGTGGATTATTGGCAATAAGTACGTTGGCACACTTTAGAATACGGCTAGTTGAACGATAATTTTGCTCTAACATAACCACTTTAAGCGAAGGAAAATCATCTTTTAATTGCATTAGATTTTCTGGACGAGCTCCGCGCCAAGCATAGATAGATTGGTCATCATCACCTACCACAGTAAATTGTGCGCGATCTTTAACCAATAGTTTGACCAATAGATATTGGCTGGCGTTTGTATCTTGGTATTCATCTACCAACATATAACGAATACGGTTGCGCCATTTTTCTAAGATATCTGGGTTGTTTTGAAATAAATTGACTGGCTGCAAGATCAGGTCGTCGAAATCGACCGCATTATAGGCTTTGAGTGTGCGTTGATAATGTATATAAATAATAGCAGCCGTTTGTTCACGAGGGTTACGTGCTTTTTCTAAAGCCTGCTCTGGCAGAACAAGGTCATTCTTCCAGTTGCTGATCATGCTTTTAACTTCTTCTACGCCGTCATCACCAGCGTATTCTTTTTGCATAATATCGCTTAGTAAACCTTTTACATCGGAGTCATCAAAAATAGAAAAGCCTGGCTTGTAACCTAAGGCTTGATGCTCGCGGCGAATAATATTTAAACCAAGATTATGAAAGGTGGAAACGGTTAAGCCTTTGCCTTCCCCTTTTTTGAGTAAGCTGCTTACACGCTCTTTCATTTCACGTGCCGCTTTATTGGTAAAGGTGACAGCGAAAATATGGCGGGCGGCGATGCCGCATTCTTGGATTAAATAAGCAATTTTACGCGTAATAACACTGGTTTTTCCCGAGCCAGCGCCAGCTAACACGAGTAGGGGCCCACTAATATAGTGCACAGCTTCTTGTTGGCGTGGATTAAGTCGGGACATAGTCAGCAGTAAATTGCACAAAAGCGGCTATTCTAGCATTGCTAAGCAACAAGCGCTGTCTAAAGACAAAAGAAAGGCGCTAAAAAATAGCGCCTTACTGATCAGTGGTAGGATTATTTAGCGTACAACGTGCAGGAAGTGCATGTGTTGTTCGTATTGATCCAAGATATCTTCAATAATTTCTTCGCGTGACCAGCCCATAACATCATAGTCTTGTCCACCTTCTGTTAGATGAACTTCAGCGCGGAAGTATTTACGATCCTCTTGGTCGTCCTCAATCATAAAGCTTGGTTGCGTATAGGCACGTGGTCGTACCTCATAGATAAAGTTGACTTCATCATTATGATCCACCTCTAAACGCACCTTGTTGCTTTTGGTTTTATCCACAATCACAGTGATGCTTTGCTTCTCTAGCTCGACTTTAACTTCATTAAACGCAGGTTCTACGACTTCATCAATAAAGCGATTAACGTGAGAACGGCGAGGGAACATCACGAGATTACGCAAACGACGTTGCCAACCACCATCATGTTTATTCTGTCGTCCATAGCTTTGGTGGCGCAGTATTTTCTTGGTGGAATCTATGCGCAAGGCTTTAAATAAGCCCCAAGTGGCAACTAACAAAATAATGGAGAAAGGCAGCGCACTGGCAATGGTGGCTGTTTGTAGCGCCTCCAGCCCGCCACTGAGTAACAAGGTGATGGCAACTACACCTGTGGAGGAAGCCCAGAAAATACGCTGCCAAACAGGGGTTTTGGTATTACCGCCAGAGGCCAGCATATCAATTACGAGTGATCCTGAGTCAGCAGAGGTAACAAAGAATAGCACCACCATAAATACCGCAATTAAGGAGAGCAGGGCGGAGAAAGGAAATTGCTCTAAGAAAACAAATAGGGCAATGGAGGCATCTTTGCTCACCGCTTCTGCAATGTTGACAGCACCATCACGCATAATCATATAAATAGCGCTATCACCAAAGAAGGTCATCCACATTAACGTGAAACCGGCTGGTACAAGTAGTACGCCTGTTACAAACTCACGAATGGTACGGCCACGTGAAACACGAGCAATAAACATACCAACGAAAGGCGACCAGGAAATCCACCAGCCCCAATAAAGCAGCGTCCAGCCACCAATCCAGTCGTTGTTTTGTGGTTCATAAGCATAAAGATTAAAGGTTTTACTGACAATTTCGGATAAGTAGGCACCTGTGTTTTGCACAAAGGTTTTCAGTAAGAATACAGTTGGGCCTAATGCCAAAACCAATACCATCAAGCCTACCGCTAACCAAAGATTCACTTCAGATAAAACACGGATACCTTTATCTAAACCAGTAGCGACAGAAAGTGTAGCTAAGCCTGTAGCAGCAATAATTAGAATAACTTGCGTTGTAGTGCCAATAGGCAGCGAGCTAAAAACTTGGTTTAGCCCTGTATTCATCTGTAATACGCCATAGCCCAATGAAGTGGCAACACCAAAGACTGTACCTAAAATGGCAAAGATATCTACAGCATGCCCAATGGGACCATAAATGCGGTCACCAATAAGTGGGTATAAAGCGGAACGTAATGTTAGCGGTAGATTATGGCGATACGCAAAAAAGGCAAGAATCAATGCCACAATGGCGTAAATAGCCCAAGCATGAAGTCCCCAGTGAAAGAAGGTGATATTTAATGCTTCTTTCGCGGCTAGAACTGACTGTGGGTCTGCATCAGGTGGTGCTAAAAAGTGTTTCA
Source organism: Pseudomonas sp. F1_0610 (assembly GCF_047470865.1). NCBI lineage: Bacteria > Pseudomonadati > Pseudomonadota > Gammaproteobacteria > Pseudomonadales > Pseudomonadaceae > Pseudomonas > Pseudomonas sp. F1_0610. The sequence goes on along the minus strand of NZ_JAZDRH010000024.1, from coordinate 28,341 downwards.
CTGGTTCAGCAACGCCGAAGAACATTAACCCAATGCCCATGCCGGCAGAGAACAGCATGGCAAACCATGTGGTATTGCTATAATCAGGGCGACTGTGGTCAGGGCCGAGCTTAATATCGCCATAGCGGCTAATAGCTAGAAATACCACACTAATTAAAATAAGCGCAACGGCAAGAATGTAAAACCAACTGGCGTTGGTCAAAATCCATGATTGAACATGGGAGAAAGCGAGCTTTGAACTAGTAGGGAAAACACTCACATAAACTACTAGTGCGATGATAAGAAATGCCGATGTATAAAACACTGGCGGGTTGATTGTTCTATTTTTGGTAGAACTTTCCATTAGGTAAGCACTCCTTGGATTCGGTTGGCCGCCAAGGGGGCGGAAGGCTTAAAAGGGTAACAAATTGATAGCTTTATTTGAAGTTTTGCTCTCCAATCCATAGCTTTTATGTATTGAGTGAAGCGGGGAAAGCCGCTAAATAGAAGCCTTTGGCGAGTATTGATTTTTTTACTACAAAATGAAAAAAGCCCTGAGTTTTTCAGGGCTTTTGTTCGTTTTAGTCGTCACTTCGTGTTAAAAGTGCGGCTTTTTCGCGGCGTGGTCGCTGCTCTAATTGTTCCAGCTGTTCTAAGCTTGGTAGGCGCTCTCCCTTGCGGATAATCAAAGGCTTAGGTGCACTTTGTTCTCTAACAGGGGCTGGTTCATTGTAGCTATTACGTTGCTGCGTTGAATGGTTGTTGTATCGAGTAGAACGTCCCTGCCCCTGACTTTGCTGTCCACGATTATTATTTTGTGGGCGGCTATTCTGACGAGGTTTATGCCCCGTTTGTGTGGTGTTTTGGCGAGGATTATTTTTCTTCTCTTTTTCTGCTTCTGCCAGTAAATGGCTGGTTAAACGAGGTGCTTGGCCTCTTGGTGCGCGTGCAGCGTTATTGCTGGTAAATTGACTATTGCCTTGCTGGCGCCCGCGTTGGCGTTTTTGGTAAGGGCTTACATAATCAACGCTATTGCCAAAGTTATCTACCGCATCATCTAAAAATACTTCAGGGTCACGTCCAGCCGGCGCTGCTGCACGTTGTTGATGGGGGTTAGGTGTGCGCCGTTGGTTATGCTGTGGGCGTGTATTGTTAGAGCTACGACGCTGTTGAAAAGGCTGTTGCTCATCACTACTTTGGGTAGGATTTTGCTGGCGACGCGGCTGACGTAATTGACGTGTTTTGCGTGCAGGGCGTTCAGCTTGCTCTGTAGCATAATGGTTTGGGCTAGCAGGAGCAGCTGCAGTTTCTGATGAACCTGTTTGGGCTTGCTGTTCTTGTTCACGTTGCTTGCGTAAAAACGCATTTTTACGCAGATGATTGCGAGGAGTGCGGACCATATGTGGACGTTTTTCAGTTTTAGGTTCGGAGTCTTTGGGTTCCTCTGACGGCACAAAATTCATTGTGTCGCCAGCAGTAATCGTTTGTTTTGTAAGGCGTTCTATGCTGTGTAGCAGGCGTTCTTCGCTGCCACTAACAAGGGAAATCGCATGACCATTGCGCCCAGCGCGGCCTGTACGGCCAATACGATGCACATAGTCTTCTTCGACGTTGGGCAATTCAAAGTTCACTACATAGGGTAGTTGGTCAATATCCAAGCCGCGGGCAGCAATATCGGTAGCTACAAGAATACGTAACTCGCCAGATTTAAAATCCGCTAAAGCTTTAGTGCGTGCATTTTGGCTTTTATTGCCATGAATGGCGGCTGCGGGTAAACCTGCTTTGTTAAGGTATTCAGCTAAGCGATTAGCGCCATGTTTAGTGCGTGTAAATACTAATACTTGTTCCCAGTTACCTTGGGTCACTAAGTGCGCTAAGAGTTGGCGTTTTTGCGTAGCAGGTAAGCGATAAACAAACTGATCAATACGCTCTACCGTAGTATTAGGAGGTGTGACTTCAATACGTTGCGGTTCGTGCAAAAGATTATTCGCTAACCTAATGATGTCGTTTGAGAAGGTAGCCGAGAATAGTAAATTTTGGCGTTGTTCTGGCAGTAGTTTTAATACTTTCTTTACATCATGAATAAAGCCCATATCTAACATGCGGTCAGCTTCATCAAGCACTAAAATTTCAACTGCTGAAAGATCAACTTTGTCCTGTGAGGCTAAGTCGAGTAAGCGACCAGGGCAAGCCACTAAAACATCAACGCCTTTAGCGATAGCCTTAATTTGGGCTGTCATACCTACGCCGCCAAAGATGCAAGCACTGACTAAAGGTAAGTTTTGTGCATACAGAACAAAGCTGTCATGCACTTGTGCTGCTAATTCACGCGTAGGAGCCAGTACTAATGTATGTGGCTGGCGCTTGCGATGGCGACGTTCAATAACACGTCCACCAGGGAAAATATGTTCAAGAATAGGTAAGGCAAATCCGCCTGTTTTACCGGTGCCAGTCTGTGCTGCCACCATCAAGTCCCTACCTTTTAATACCGCAGGGATAGCTTGGAGTTGTACTGGTGTCGGTTGCGTATATCCCGCAGCTGACACAGCGTTCACCAAGGCTTCAGATAAACCTAGGGAAGCAAATGACATGCAGTCTTCCTGTCTGTCGGCGACCCGCCGACGTTGGGGCGCTATGTTCAAATGCTGCGTACTGGTGTATTGCTCAAAAAGCACACCCTATTCGCGACAACCGTCCTGCGCTGGGCGGATATCCGAATGGAGGCACGTAGCTAGTGGGGAGCCTGCAACAGAGCAGGCTCATAAATCTCAGCGTGGAAGCTTTAGATTTTCCCAGATCGCTAAACTTGGCTCGGCTTGGTTAAGAGTATAAAAATGTAGGCCGGGTGCGCCGCCTTGAAGTAGGCGCTCACACATTTCACTGATCACTTGTTCGCCAAAGGCTTTAATACTTTTGGTATCGTCGCCATATGCTTCTAGTTGTTTACGAACCCAGCGTGGCATTTCAGCACCACAGGCATCGGAGAAACGAGCCAGTCGGGTGTAATTGGTGATCGGCATAATGCCTGGAACGATCGGGATTTCGATGCCGAGTTTACGCACTCGTTCAACAAAATAGAAGTAGCAATCTGCATTAAAAAAGTATTGCGTGATTGCGATATTCGCGCCTGCTTTTACTTTTGTCGCGAAATTGCGTAGATCTTCTTCGAAATTGCGGGCTTGTGGGTGCATTTCGGGATAAGCAGCGACGGCAATAGTAAAGTGGTCATCTGTCTCTTTTCTGACAAATTCCACTAATTCATTGGCATAACGCAACTCTCCGCTTGCCATTCCCATACCAGAAGGTAGGTCACCACGTAATGCTACAAGGCGATTAATTCCTGAGTTTTTATACATAGTTAACAATTGACGAAGATCGGCTTTGGTATCGCCAACACAGGAAAGATGGGGTGCAGTAGACACCTTAATTACATCATTTAAGTGTTTTACTGTATCTATAGTGCGATCACGGGTAGAACCACCTGCACCATAAGTACAGGAAAAATAGTTAGGGTTATAAGTAGCTAAATGCGCAGCAGTTTGCATTAGCTTTTCATGACCAGCATCGGTTTTGGTGGGGAAAAATTCAAAGCTAAATTGGCGTGTGCTACTCATCATTTCGTCCTTTATCTCCAGCAGAAACTGGCTAACTTGTTGCTTATAAAATTAGTTTTTGACCGATTAAAAGCATAATCACGGTATATGTTGTCAGTTTGAGTTATTTCTTTGCGGCTTTACGATACGTTTTTTGCCGATTTAAACTCAATGTATCTTTTTTCAATCTCTCTATGAAAAATGCTATAGCAGTTTTTCGGCTTACCTTGAGATAGCTTGAAGCTAGATTACAGTCATTGGATATAACCAAACAATTATAAAAAGCTATATAGTTATATTTTTTTGTTTTGTTAAAAGTATGACTTGAGTAGTCTTTAGCTTGAGATTTTTAACCTTTTTATAACTTTTTTGGGCAAGAGCAGGTAAGCTATATGGGCTAGTTTTGGGTATTATTTCGGGTAAAAAATGGAAGCGTCAGAAGTACAATTAAGCCGTGTAGAGCTGCTTCAGCATACCGCTCGTCGCAATAGTATTTATGGTCTGAGCAATCTACTTTTATTAGTACCATTACTACTATGGTCACAATTGGCTTATCTTTCTACTACACAAAAGCAGCCAATGAGTTGGCAAATGCTTGGGCAAGTGCTTGGCAATTCCTTGTTCTTGAGCTTTGTAGGCTTGTTGGTTTTAAACTTGTTGTTAGATGTTTTAGTGAGTAAGCGACCACGCTATGTTGGCTTAAGAAAATGCGCTTTTATTTTGAATATTGCCTTTATGCTGTTCTTAATTGTTAAAGGGCTCTATTTAATAATTCCTGTTTTACTCTATAAATTATTAAGTTACTTACGCTATCTCAGTTTCTTTAACGCCAAGGATTTAAAACTATGACAACAGCATTATGGTGTGTACTTATTGTTTTTTTAATGCCCTATGCGGGCACCTTGCTAGCTAAAATATTAGGTAAGATGCCTCTGAAGGCAAATCATGATCCACGCGCTTTTTTAGAGCAAGTACAGGGCATTGCTAAACGCGCGCATAATATTCAGCTTAATAGCTTTGAAATAGCTCCGTTTTTTGCGGCCGCAGTGATTATTGCGAGCTATTTAGCAAAAGTTAACCCTGTTTTGATTGATACCCTAGCAGTGACTTTTGTGATTAGCCGCGTAGTGTACTTTATGTGCTACTTATTAGATTGGGCACTTGTACGCTCAATCATTTGGACACTAGGGCTTTTGATAATAGTGAGCCTGTTCCTCGTTGGGATTTAACTTTTTAGTTGTTGCGTAACTAACAGTCCTAGTTGCGCAATAGCTTTCTCGCTACGTTCATCCCAAGGATAACCATAGCTTAAGCGAATGCAGTGTCTAAACTTTTCACTGGCTGAAAAAATAGGACCTGGCGCTAAACTAATGCCTTTGTTTAATGCCTGTTGAAATAAATATAAAGAATCTACGGCTTCTGGTAGTTCTACCCATAGGAAATAGCTGCCTTGTGGGCGACTAACACGGGCTTCTGCAGGAAAATAACGAGCAATGGCCGCTAGCATTTGTCCTTGCTGTACTTCTAAGGTGTTGCGTAAACGGCGTAAGTGTAAATCGTAGCCACCATGCTGTAAGTAGTCTGCAATGGCCGCTTGAGATGGCACTGCTGGTGAAATCGTGGTCATTAAGCGGAGTTTTTTGATGCGCTCAGTGAACTGCCCGCCAGCTACCCAACCAATGCGATAACCTGGGGCTAAACATTTAGAAAATGAACCACAATGCATCACCAGTCCTTGCTGGTCATAGCGTTTCACAGGTTGATTAGGCGTGTTGCCAAAATACAGCTCGCTATAAACATCGTCTTCAATTAAAGGTACTTGATGTTGTTGTAAGAGCTTATAAAGCTGCTGCTTGCGCTCATTGCTCATAGTGGCACCAATTGGATTTTGCAAAGTAGGCATAAACCAGCAGGCTTTAATAGGTAGTTTTTCTAAGGCGTTAGCTAATGCCGTTAAATCTATGCCATCACGTGGATGCACAGGGATTTCTACGGCTTTAAGCTGTAGTCGCTCAAGCATTTGCAAACATGCATAAAAAGTAGGCGATTCGATAGCAACTAAATCACCTGCTTGAGTAACGCTTTGTAAACATAAACTCAGAGCCTCCATTGCGCCATTGGTGATAACTAACTCATGCGGAGCCAGCAACATGCCAATTTGGCTATAGCGTAAAGCAATTTGTCGGCGTAACTCAGAGTTCCCATCTGTCATATCGCTGACGATTTCATGCTCTGGCATTTGCTTCATACTGCGTGAAAGGCAACTGGCTAAGCGTGCTAAAGGGTATAAGCTGGGGTCAGGAAAAGCAGAGCCAAAAGGAACAGTATTAGGGTCACGTAATGAGTTGAGCACTGAAAAAATCAGCTCACTAACGGCTACCTCGTGGCTTTCTAAGGATTGGCTATACACCTTAGGCTCATCTAAGGGGGCCTGTTGTTGTGCCCGTACAAAATAACCAGAGCGTTCTTGCGCTACTAACAATCCTTTGCTTTCAAGCAGGTAATAGGCTTGAAAAACCGTTGATTGGCTAATGCCATAAATGCGGCTAGCTTGTCGAACTGAAGGCGCTTTTTCTCCCGCCGCCAGTACGCCATTGCGGATTAAGGCAGCAATTTCTTCGGCAAATTGTTCGTAGCGCTTCATGCTGATTACTGTCCTACAGGTGCGGTAAAGTTATTTTTGGTAGTGAGTACGTACTCTGGCTTAGCAATATCATGTACGGCAAAGACTACAGGCACAAAGCTTTCAGTGAGTGCTTGAGTTTGTGTAACAGTCACAGGCAAATGACCAATTTCCCCAGGCTGTAAACTCAATATATGCTCTTTGTTTAACTGAAAATGTGGTGCATCTTTTAAGCTGATTTGGTAAGAGCGTGGTTCTTGTGTTTTATTAATAACCTTAATCATATAGGTGTTTTCGTAATAACCATCAAGATTTTCGCGGAACATGGTGCGATCTTTAATAACATCCATACGCATAGGTGCACGTTCACTCAAGCCCCAGCCTAAACCAATAAACATCACCAATAAAGTGATAGCGTAACCCACTAAGCGAGGCCGTAAAAAATGTGTTTTGCCGCCGGCAAGCGCGCGTTCAGATGTATAGCTTATAAGGTCACGCGGATAATTCATCTTATCCATCACTTCGTTACATACATCCACACAAGCACCACAGTTGATACAGCCCAGTTGTAAGCCGTCACGAATATCAATGCCTGTTGGGCATACTTGAACGCACAGGGTGCAGTCAATACAAGAGCCCATAGTTTCAGTTTCCTGACCCTTTTTACGTGTACCTCGTGGCTCACCACGCTTGGCGTCATAGCTCACTAATAAAGTACTGTCATCAAACATAACGCTTTGGAAGCGCGAGTAAGGGCACATGTGGGTGCAGACTTTTTCACGTAGAAAGCCAGCAGCTAAATAGGTGCCTAAGGTGAAGAAAAAGACCCAAAAAACACTGAGCGCCGTGGCTTGAAACTGCATTAAGTTTACGCTTAATTCACGAATGGGAGTGAAGTAACCAACGAAGGTTACAGCGCTGATTAGACCTACGAGCAACCATAAAAAATGCTTTGCAAAAACACGAATAGCTTTATTTACAGACCAAGGTGCGTTTTGTAATTTAATACGTTGATTACGCTCACCTTGTGTTAGGTGTTCGATTCGTAAAAAAATCCAAGTCCACACACTTTGAGGGCAGCTATAGCCGCACCACACGCGTCCAGCTAAAACAGTCAGAAAAAATAAACCAAAGGCACATATGATTAATAGCGCCGAAAGCAAAATAAAATCTTGTGGCCAGAATGTAGTGTTAAAAATATAGAAACGCCCATTAGGAAAGTCCCATAGTACGCTTTGCCTGTCATTCCAATTTATCCATGGAATGAAGAAGAAAATAGCCAGTAGAAAACCTGTAAATAGCAAGCGAACGTTGCGAAATAGACCGGTGTAGCTACGAGTAACAATGCTGGTGCTGTTCTTTTTATTTTTTTTCGGTGTTTCTATTTGTACAACGGGAATTTGCTGGCCCATGACCTTACCCCAATATGGCTAAACGACAGCGGCATAGTGAAGATAATCTGTTATGAATAACAGCAGCAGATTTTTATAAAAAAAGCATAGCAGATGAGGATGTGTTATCAGTTTATACAAAGGCGCTAGATTAAGAGAAGCTGAACTTAAGACAAAGTTTTGTGTGGTTTTTTGTAAATCTTTGCGCTTGCACTTGGTTTCTATTGGTAAAGCATTGATACTTGCGCATGTTTTGTATCTAGCCTATGAGATTAATTACTATGTCATTTAAACATTATTTTGTGTTAGCTGCATTGTTAGGCTTGGTCGCCTGTGGTGGTGTTGATCCTAATTCTCCAGAAGGTAAACGTCAGGCCATTTTCAAGGAAATGCTTAAAGAAAGTGAAGATTTAGGTGGCATGATGCGTGGTCGCCTGCACTTTAATGAAGACAGTTTCTTAGCTAAAGCCGAAAGTTTAGATAAAATCACACGCACACCGTGGCAATATTTTGAGCATCAAGGCGATGAAAAAAACGTGGCTAAAGGTGATATCTGGCAAGAAAAAGAGAAGTTTATGCGCCTTGCTGATGACATGGAAAAGGCCACAGCCGCTTTAGTAACTACCGCGCAACAGCGCCCTATTAATATAAGTGCATTGCAGTTACGTACTGACCAAATGGAGCAGGCTTGCAGCACTTGTCATAAAGCTTTTCGTCAGTATTAAAAACACAACCACTATGAGTAAGGAGATGTCCCTATGTTAATCAATTTCTTAGTGTTACCCCTAAAACAAATGTAATAGGTAGAGAACTTGGCTTCTCTACCTTGGAGAAGATAAGTGATTATTTTAGAAGAAATTAATGCGCAAAATTGGGAAGCCTGTACAGAGCTGGAAGTAACAAGTGAGCAAGAAGATTTTATTGCTTCAAACCTATACTCCATTGCCCAATTACAGTTTTTGCCAAACTTTTGCGGCAAAGCTATCTATTACCAAGGAACCTTAGTCGGGTTTGCGATGTATGGCATTGATAACGATGATGGTAATTATTGGATCTATCGTTTCATGCTAGACAAAGCTTACCAACAAAAAGGCTTGGGAAGCTTAGCAATGCAAGCTGTCATAGAGGATATCCAGCGACAGAATAAAATGGCTATTCCTTCTATTATGCTAGGCTATGCGCCTGAAAACATTGCAGCTAAGCGGCTGTACCTCAAACTAGGCTTTAAGGTACAGGGTATGGCTGAGTGGGGTGAAGAACTAGCAAGTTACACACTATAAAAATTAAGGGGCTTTTTAGCCCCTTAATTTATGCTAAGTGTAGCTCAGAGGTGAAGCAGGGTGCGTTAGCTAAGCTGTCGTGTACAGGGCAGTTGCTATTTACGAAGTTAATAAAACGTTGAATCTGCTCTGGAGTATTGTCGGCTTCAATAAAAAACTGCGTATGGATTTGGCTAAAACCAATTTTTGCGGTTTTATTTTTACCCAGGAAGCCATCAGGATCTAGCTCGCCTTCTATCTTAATGCGTAAACTTTTTAGGTTAATCTGATGAAAGGGCGCAAAAGCTTTAGCCACAATCACTTTGCAGGCTGCCAAACTACAAAGTAATGCTTCTACAGGATTCATTCCCTGATCTGTCCCACCTAAATGACTAGGCTCATCAAGCAGCATACTGAATTGACGCGATGTGCATTTTACTTGTAAACCAGATAATGCTTGAGCTTGGGCGCTAAAGATTTCTACAGCCATTTTATTACTACCTATTAATGCAGTGCGCGGAAAGATTCAATTAAGGCAGGAATGCCGGGCAGCATACCGATACATGCCATAATTAATGTTAATAAAATAAACATGATACTTGGAATAATCCAACGATCAGTACGGCTTAGTTTTTGCCCACGTTCTTTATCGCCAATAATGCCAAGGTTATCTAGCAGCATGGTTAATGACCAACCAAATGCAGGGTTCACTAAAGCGGAGCTAAAAACTACGATGGCCGCCGACTGTGAGGTTTTTCCTTCGCGGGTCATTTGCATACCTGCTTCCAGTAATGGAATAAATACCCCTACAAGTAAGGCAATGCTCATTACAGGAGGCCAAATAGCAAGGTCGATTGGGTAGCCTAAGAAAGCCGCAGCTAGGCATAGCAGCCCTGTTAATATGGCACCTGCTGGAATAGGGCGTTTAGCAATAGCTGCAGGTATCATATAAGTACCCCATGAAGATGCTACATTACCGCCACCTAAGGCTGTACCAATAGCTTGACGCGCTGCAGCAATACACATGGTGTCATCAATATTCATCAGCACCCTGTCCGTATTCTTCGGATAGTTAATTTGCTGGAAAATACGATGTCCTAAAAAGTCCGGCGACCACATAGCAACGGCTAGGATGGCAAAAGGTGTTACAGCAATAAAGTGCTCTAAACTAGGTAAGCCAATTTGCCAGCCAGTACCTTCTCCCCACCAGTAAGCTGGGTTCATGTTGGGTATGCCAGGCAAGGTATTAAATTCAAAATGTGCACCCAATGCAAAGGCAATCAAGCCCGCCATTGTTGAACATAATGGAATGGCTAGCCAGCGTTTGCCTAAGTGTTCTAAATAGGCATAAAGGACAATGGTCGATAAAATAACGACAAAGGCGATATAGCCCATATCCATGCCATTGGCCCAGGTATAGAGCTGTTTAATCTGACCTGTAACGCCAATAAAACCAAGGTATAGCAATAGACCGCCACAGACTCCGTCACTGGTTAAACGTGCTAGCAAACTACCACCACGGAACAAACCAAGGAAAAATCCGAACAAGCCAATTAATAAGCCTAAAGCAAGAGGATGACCACCTGCGGCAATAATTAATGGAATAAGCGGAATTAATGGACCATGTGTCCCCGCAAGGTTAGCTCTTGGATTAAAAAATCCGGAAAAGAGCAGTACAAACAAGGTAACTATGATTAATTCAAAACGTGTATTCTCACTAATAAAGCCAGCGCTTAGGCCTAAAGGTACGGCAAAAGCAGCAACAATAGCAGCCACCATAACAATCTTGCCGATGGTTGCTGCGAGTGCAGGAACCCAGTCTTCATATTCAAAACGATAATCTTTAAAAGGCCAGTTAGGACGCCAGCGTTTAGGTGCCATGATGCTTAATTCATGTTCTAAGTAGTCTTTACGCGTGGCAAAGCTACTGCTGGGTTGGTGTTGCTCGTTATAGCTTACTTCTTGCTTGTCACTCATTGTTTTGTACTTCTAATTGGGTTGTTAAGCACGAACTAAAACCCAAGCCGCAAAGACGGCTTAGGTAATGGTTCAATCAAAATATTGTTGTTGTTATGAGTGGCGAACATTCGCCTATAAGAATGAGCCAATGAAAATTAGCTCAAGAATGGACAACATGCTGAATTGAACTTTAGCGCTTAACAATGCTGCTTTCGGACAGGGTTTACCTTTGTCGCAAGATAGGTTAGGCAGCTAACTAATTTATAGAATTTAGCTGTAAGCCAGTAAATTAGCAGCGTTTGGCTTACCCAGTGGTACTAAATCTATAAAAAGATATGTTGTAAAACTACATTTTATAAAGAAAAACATTAAAAAAAATTAGTAAAACTACCTTTGTAATAATTTTTTTAAATAAAAACGACTCCCCTTTTTCTTTGAAATATAAATTAAGCTTTGATTAAGTTAAGAGGCCTAACATAACCACATCAACTATAAGGTTAAGCAGACACTCAGGTGCGCTTAAGTAAGTGAGGATGAAATGAAAAAATTGATGTGGGGAACAGGCGTAGTTAGCCTATTGATATGGGGTATAAGCCTTTTGTTACTGCCAGAAAATACCAACATGGATATTTGGTTTTGGCGCAAACAGCTTATTTATGTCACTGGCGTTGCTTCTTTTGCCTATATGTCGCTGATTATGTTGCTAGCGATACGTCCTAAATGGTTAGAAAACCCTTTAAATGGCCTAGATAAAATGTACCGCCTGCATAAATGGGCAGGTATTTGGGCTATTTCCTTAGGCGTTGTGCATTACTTAATCAAATTAAGCAAGGATATTTTGATTTTATACGTCGAGCGCGGCGCTAAAGGACCGCGTGAGGACTGGTTCTTGGATATCTTTCGTGGAGCCGCGAAAGACTTAGGTGAATGGGCTGTTTACTTTTCAATAGCTATGCTGGTGATTACGCTATGGAAAAAATTTCCGTATGACAAATGGCGCATTATTCATAAAAGCTTAAGCGCATTTTTCTTAGTCATTGTATTCCACGGCGTTGTTCTAAGCCCGTCCGAATGGTGGTTGCAACCTATAGGGATGTTTATGGCTGTTTGCTCATTATTGGGCAGTTACTGTGCAGTTATAGCTATCTTTGGACGCATTGGAGCGCAGCGCAGATTTTCTGGAAAAGTAGAGTCTGTAGAACAATTGGCAAATGGAATTGTAGAAATAACCTGTAATTTAGGTAAGAACTGGCATCATACCCAAGGGCAGTTCGCATTTATAAAACACACAGCTTTAGGTGAGCAGCATCCTTTTACTATTAGTAGCGCAGATAAACACGATGGCCGAGTGCGTTTTGCGATTAAATCATTAGGTGATGACACCACCTTGTTATATCACAGTGTAAAAGTAGGGGATAAGGTTGAAGTAGAAGGTCCATACGGTTGTTTTAGCTACAATGAAAACAGCCAAACAGAGCAACTATGGGTAGCGGCAGGCATTGGTGTAACGCCATTTATTGCTTGGCTTGAAGGGTTACAAGAACAACCTGAAAAAGCCCCAAAAGTGACACTGCATTATTGTGCAAATAATGAGCAAGAGGGGGTTTATGCAAAACGATTACAAGCCCTAACAGAAACTATTGATAACATTACATTAGTTATTCATTACAGCGAACAAGAAGGTTATTTAACTGCTGATAAATTGCTACAAGGCACCGCACAAAACACCCCAATCTGGTTCTGCGGCCCAAGCGGTTTTGCCAAAGCCATTAAAACTGGAATGCAAAAAGCAGGGCGTGATTTAGCATTATTCCATAACGAATACTTTGAAATCCGCTAAGGCCGTAAACACTAAAAATCCCGCTTAGGCGGGATTTTGTGTTTATTTGCAGGTTATTACGTTAATACGTTGTCGTTTTTATATAAAACTAATAAAACTCATTAGCTTTTAAAAAGCGCTTTACCTAACTTATACCAAGCAAAAAGGCAAAACCTATCAAACCCGCATTTTGCACATTGCATTGTATGCAATACTAAATATTGACGAAGTAAAAATAGCCTGTGCAGCTTTGGTTGCACAATAATAGAAGATTGTTTTCTGATGAAGATAAAAATCCAGATTTGTTTGGTTATTTTCTACTCAACACATTAACTGCGTGTGGTGATAATAGTTTTCAGCCTATTTACTTGCTGCCTTATTTGTCGCCTAAATTCTACAAAATATCAGAGGAAGAAAAAGCCTGACAAGCGGCAAAAAAGAGCGACAATAGCTGATTTAAAACAAGGATGCACAAGCCAGCGCCTATTGCATACTGAGGGTGTGCTCAATGGTGTATGTTTGGGGCAACTTTCTAAACGATGAAGTAAATATATTACTGAGCAGCAACATAGTGATAGAAAGCTGGCAAGCTGATCCGAAAAGTATCGCCCAAGTCATCGCGTTGATGGTAGCTTATTACTATTTGGCGAGAAATATTAGAAGTACAGACCCAGAACAAGCGCGTAAATACTTTATTAAGAGTTTAAATTATCTTCAAAGCGAGCATATTCGTAGACTTGACGAAACTCTCTACCTTGAGCATCCAGAAGTTGGGGTTTTTAGTTTTCTAACCAGTACCACGATGAAGCATAATCTGGGTGCACTAGTAAAGCGCGATCATGAACATATGACATGCACTTATCCTAATGAAATTAAAAGCAGTTTAATGAACCCGAAACTCTCTGAAGAAAGCAGAAAATATATATTGCAGTTTTCATGTTTAGGCTCAAATTCAGATATTAACTTTAAGGATTTTATTATTCGTTGGGAATAATAAATTTTATCGATTATTAAAAATGAAAGAGCGACGTAAATTATTTTATACTAGATTAAGTGAAAACCTAAAGAAAATAGATTTTTCTAGTAAAAATTTAAAATCAAAAGTGACAAAGGGAAAGTTAGAGCTTTGGTTTAATGATGGAATGCATGCTTTAATAAATATAACAACTTTTGTGACGCACCATAAAAAAGGAGAGTTTGGAGCAGATGTTGGAATAATTATTTCCTCTGGTAAAATATTCAAACTATTGAATGATACAAGATTATTTAACGAATACCCAATCTATGATAGAGAAAGGTTGTATGTTGCTACCCATCATAATTTTGTGCCAAAGCATGAAGTTGATGGGCTTTATAATTTTTATTTAGACGTCGATATTGAAAAAGAAGTAAATAAAATAGTTGCGCATATAAAAAATTATACTTTGCCAATTGTGTATGGCTTTCAAGAAGATTATGAGTTTTTATTAACTATATATGATAAGCCAATAATTGGAATTTATGCAGGTTTAAGCAATCCATTTTATATCGGAATTATTTTATGTCTATTAAATAATACAGAAGATAAAATAGATAAAATTATGAGCTATGCTTGTGGTGAACATGCCAGTAGATACATTGATTTTTTTGAGTCTGATTATCAATTAGGCATAAAAAAATTGAAAGAAGCTTTAATTAAATTGGAATGATCTGACGAAAGCAGCAAGTCTGTAAATAATTTATTAATTATTTATATGCGAAAAATTGCCCATTAAGTGTGAAAAATAATAATGAATACGCCCCTTAATTAAGGGGCGTTGTTGTTTTTATGGCATGTCTTTAAGTAGGTGTACCGCGAGTGAGCGCAGTGGGGTTAGTTGTTGGCTTATCAGTAAAAGTTGGGTTTGTAATAAACGTAAAGTGTCATCTTCTTCGTCTGTACTATCCCGCAAGCGGTAGGTCTGAGTAATCTCTGTTTCATCCTCTAGGCTGATGTCTTTACGTTTTTCCAGTTGCTTGGCAATAACCAGTAGGCTGTGATGAAGCTGGTCGGCTTCACGCTCAAGCGAGTTATAGGTAGGTGCATCAGCTAGGTTTTGCCGGTGCGCACCTAGCGCAGAAATATAGCCTAGTAAGGTATGGGATAGCAGCAGAATACGAAAACCAATATCGGTATCTCGTCTAAACTGTCCGGGTTCTTTGAGCATATTAGAAAGCATGCCGGATAAAGCTGCATCAGCATTATGTGCATTACGGCGCGCAATGCGGTATTTCATATCGTCGGTTTTGCCTTGGCTGTACTCTTGCATAATTTGTGCAAGATATAGGCTGTTTGCTTTTAACGCGCGGGCCACCACCTTGTTTAATTGCCGACCTTGCCAGTCTGGCAAAATAAAGAATACCGCTAAACCAGCTAAAGCACTGCCTAAAAGCGTGTCGGCAAGGCGAGGTAAAAACAGGTTATAACCATCGCCTATTTGGTTAAAACAAACCAATACCATCAGGGTAATAGCCGCAGTCGATAAGGTGTATTTAATGGTACGAGTGGCGAAGAAGGTAACGCCGGCAGCGACAGCAAAAAAAGCCTGAATCCACAGGTTGGGAAATAAATTAAATAGCACCCAACTGGCAGCTAAACCAAAGACTGTACCTGTTACACGCTGAATAAGGCGAATGCGTGTAGCGCCATAGTTAGGGCGGCAAACAAATAATGTGGTGAGAATAATCCAAAAACCCTGATTAAGATCTAAGGCGTGCATTAGTCCGTAGCCTGCGCAAATGGCAATAGCTAGGCGTAAAGCATGGCGAAAGAGGGAGGATTGAGGCGTTAATTGTTGCCAGATGTTTTCAAAGGCTTCTTTAAGTGACTTGGGTTCACGGTCAAAAATTTCACTGTCTTTATTTAGATTTAACGCATCAGGGTTGCTGGCGCTGCGCAATAAATGATCCAGAGCGCTTAGATTGTTGGCCAGTGCGCGTAAGGAGCGTAATAAATCACGCCATTCGAGATTATTTTGTTGCTTTAAATAAGCAATAGAGCTTTGTAAATCCTCTAATGCGGCACTATGCCCAGCCCCATAATCAAACGGTTGACGTAGCTCTAAGGCTTTAGCTAAAGCTTTGCAGGCATCGCCTTGCTCACGCAATAAACGTAAACAGCGGTATAAAACGTCACTATGGAAAAAGGTATTCGTGAGTTCGTTATATGGGTAGTGCGACGAGCTAGCACGTTCATGAATGTCCTGTGCTAAAAAATAGAGCTTCAAATAGCGTCCAATTTTTGCCTTAGAACGGGCATTACTCACACGGTGCAAAATGAGCGTTTTCGTATGATTAAGCGCCTCCACAACCTTGCCATTTTGTTGCGCTAAAGCGATACGGCGCTCTTCTAAATTAAGGTTACGCAATGGTTCAAAAAGGTTTGATTTGGCTTTTAGGTATTGGCATTGTGCTCGAAATAATCGCGCTAAACTCAGTTGCAATGGTTGTTGATTAAACAAACCATGCCAAATCACTGAAATCAGCCCATACCAAGCAGCACCAAAGAGTAGGTAAATAGTGTCTTGCCCGAAATGTTTGCTGACACCATGGTTCTGCTCTAAGCCAATCATGGTATAGACCGACAAAATTAATGAGGCCTGTGCGATAGTCGCGTAGCGCTCGGCGACAGCACCTAGCATGGTTAAACTAAAGCTAATAATAAAGAGAAAAATCGCGAATAACCAAGGGTAGGGGTAAACCAGCTCTACACTAATAGCTGTAATAGCAAAGCAAATTAATGTGGCCATTAGAGCAAAAAGGCGCCCTTGCCATGTGTCATCGCTTTCAGCTAAAGCGCTAGCAATAACACCAAGAAATAGGGGGATCATCGCCGATAGCGGTCCTTGCCACCAGCTCCAGAGCATGCATCCTGCCAGTGCGATGAAAAACCGAACACTAGGCCCGAATTTGTCAAAGGCCCATAAACGGCGTAAAGAGAGGCTTAAGCGTGAAACAGTCATGACAATTACCTTAAACCTGAAACAGTAACGTCATAGTAATAGATATTTGAGCTAACTAGCGAGTGCTGTTAGTGCTTAAGCGTAAATTTTCCATAATGAAGGATCTTGCAGGTTACGAGTCGACACATAGCGTGGAGTGCCACTTACTTCTTCTAGCTCAGTAGTGCCACCTAATTGATCCACAATACGGTAACGCTTACCTAAATTGCGATCTTCTAATGGGTATAAGCGGTAAATTTGTTCAGCTAACTCAGATAACGTAGTCATTTTTTCACTCCGTAAAAAAAGATAGTTATTTTATATATCTTTAGAGTGACAAAATGATTAAGAGTTCATGTAAGTATTATGACGATGCCGTAGAAAGCGACTACGGCATCACAGTTTGCGGTTATTTTAACCCAGCAGCCTCTCGTAGAGCGGTTGCGCGATCTGTTTTCTCCCATGTGAAAGCAGTAAAAGTATCTTCGCCGACCGTCATATCAAATGGGTTGCGACCAAAATGACCATAGGCTGCGGTTTGCTCGTACATAGGGTGAAGTAAATCAAGCATTTTAGTGATGGCGTATGGGCGCAAATCGAAGTGTTCACGAACCAATTGAATGATCTTCTCATCACTAATTTTATTGGTGCCAAAGGTATTAATAGAAATAGACGTTGGCTGGGCAACGCCAATAGCATAGGAGACTTGAATTTCACAGCGATCGGCTAAGCCGGCCGCCACAATATTTTTTGCTACGTAACGACCCGCGTAAGCCGCGCTACGGTCAACTTTTGATGGGTCTTTACCTGAGAAGGCACCGCCGCCATGCCGCGCCATGCCGCCATAGGTGTCTACAATAATTTTACGACCGGTTAAGCCACAATCACCCACTGGGCCGCCAATCACAAAGTTACCTGTTGGGTTGATATGGAACTGCGTATCTTTATGCAATAAATGCGCTGGAATGGTGTTTTTAATAATCAACTCCATTACAGCTTCACGTAAATCTTTCAAGCTAACGTCAGGGTTGTGTTGGGTCGACAGCACAATAGCATCAATACCGACCACTACGCCGTTTTCATAGCGGCACGTAACTTGGCTTTTGGCATCTGGGCGTAACCAAGGTAGTAAGCCGCTTTTGCGTGCTTCGGCTTGGCGCTCTACTAAACGATGGGCAAACGTAATAGGGGCTGGCATTAAAACACTAGTTTCGTTGCTGGCATAACCAAACATTAACCCTTGGTCGCCTGCACCTTGATCTTCTGGCTTGCTGCGATCAACGCCTTGGGCAATATCTACTGATTGTTTGCCAATAATATTAACAATGCCACAGGTTGCACCGTCGTAGCCTACATCAGAGCTGTTGTAGCCAATATCAACAATAACATCGCGTACCAGTTGCTCTAAGTCGATCCAAGCGTTGGTTGTGATTTCACCAGCAATAATAGCAACCCCTGTTTTGACTAAGGTTTCGCAGGCAACACGGGCTTGTTTGTCTTCAGTAATAATGGCGTCAAGAATAGCGTCAGAAATACGGTCAGCAATCTTATCTGGATGGCCCTCAGATACAGATTCAGACGTGAAAATTGAATATTCGCTCATAGCGGTTCCTTTCTAGTTTACCGTGAGAGAAGCTTTAGTATTCGGCTTAGCGAAGTGTCGTAGCTGAATCTGAAAGCCATTTTTTAAACCTAAATACAGACTTTCGCTGGGGATAAGTCCGGCTGCATTCGCCCATTGGGCAAGTTCTTCTTGGTCAAACCCTAACCAAAGATCGCCGCAGGTATCTTTCGCCCAGCTTTGATCATGTTGGCATAGCTCAGTAATTAATAAGCTGCCACCTTGTTTCACTAAGCGCGCCAGTCTATGCAATGCTTGGGCAGGTGCGGCAAAGTGATGTAAAACCATGTTCACAACCACACAGTCGGCTGGTGCTATATCGTCAGTTAGGGCATCAGCTAATTGTAAGTGAACATTTTTTAGATTTTGTTGCTGGCAAAGGTTTTGTGCCAGCTCTAACATGTGAGCGCTATTATCAAGGGCGCGTACATGGGTGAAACGCTTGGCCAGTTCAGGTAAAAAACCACCATCACCAGGGCCAATTTCCATGACATCCGCTGTTTTGCTAAAACCTAGGGCGTCTAATAAAGCCAGCAAGCTATCGCGAAACTGAGGTACACCGGCAATTAAATCTTGTCGACTGGGAAAATCCTCAGCAAATTTCGCAAAAAACTCTTGGCTAGCCTGTGCTCTTTGTTCATGCACAAAGTCAATGCGCTGTTGAATCTCATCGCTTAACACCAGTTGGTCTATGTCCAATAGCAGGCTGCGGTGTAGGTTTTTTAATACACTGTCATTTTTGGCTAACGCACGACGGTAAAAAATAGCATTGCCTTCACGGCGTGTAGCCACTAAGCCAGCTTGTGCAAGTACCTTTAAATGATGACTAATGCCAGATTGTCCTGTAGAAAAAATATGAGCTAACTCTAAAACACCAAAAGAATCATTGCTTAATGCGCGCAAAATATTTAGCCGCAAGGGCTCTCCTGCGGCTTTACAAAAGCTCGCAAGTATTTCGTCGGTGATAGAGATCGTTATTTCTTCGTTCATGGTGGGGCAGTGTAGACTGAGAAAAGCATCACTTCAACAGCTATATCAAATTTTTTTGATATTACCTTGCGTGGCGTTATCTGTTACAAAACTAAGCAAATAGGCATAAGTGATAGCAGATATTTCGTTTTATTTCGCCAATGGCTTGTTTCTAGCATTGCTCCTTGCGCGCTTGTGGGGGAAAATGGCGTTTTAAAAACCGTCTTTAGATTCTGTAGGAGATTCAACGATGCCCACTCGTCGTGAGCGTGCTAATGCCATACGCGCACTAAGCATGGATGCCGTGCAAAAAGCCAAAAGCGGCCATCCAGGTGCCCCAATGGGCATGGCCGATATTGCCGAGGTGTTATGGTGTGACCATCTACAACACAATCCGGCAAACCCACAATGGGTGAATCGCGACCGTTTTGTTTTATCCAACGGTCATGGCTCCATGTTGCTCTACTCATTGCTCCATTTAACAGGGTATGACGTTACCCTTGATGACTTAAAAAATTTCCGTCAATTACATAGTCGCACACCTGGGCATCCTGAGTATGGTTATACCGCTGGCGTTGAAACCACGACAGGCCCACTTGGCCAAGGTATTGCTAATGCGGTTGGTTTTGCCCTTGCGGAGAAAGTACTCGCAGCGCAATTTAACCGTGAAAACCATGCCATTGTGGATCATTACACCTATGTGTTTTTAGGTGATGGCTGCATGATGGAAGGTATTTCCCACGAAGTGTGCTCATTAGCAGGCACCTTAGGTTTAAACAAGCTTATTGCTTTCTATGATGACAATGGCATTTCTATTGATGGCAATGTACAAGGCTGGTTTGGTGATGATACGCCAGCACGCTTTACAGCCTATGGCTGGAATGTCCTACCTAATATTGATGGTCATGATGGCGAGGCTATTGCTAAGGCGATTGAAGCGGCTAAAGCCAGTGATAAACCAACACTTATTTGCTGCAAAACGACTATTGGTTTTGGTTCACCTAATAAAGCCGGTAAAGAATCAAGCCATGGAGCGCCTTTGGGTGATGATGAAATCGCACTAACCCGTAAACAACTGGGTTGGAACCATGGCCCTTTTGAAATCCCAGCCGATATTGCAGCGGAGTGGGATGCCACAGAAGCAGGCGCTAAAGCACAAGCTGCTTGGGATGCTAAATTTGCTGCCTATGCGCAAGCCTATCCAGAATTAGCTGCAGAATATACGCGTCGCATGGCAGGTGAGTTGCCAGCTGACTTCGCTGCAAAAGCAGCCCAGTACATTGCAGATGTAGCGGCTAAAGGCGAAACCATTGCCAGCCGTAAAGCCAGCCAAAATGCACTGAATGCGTATGGTCCATTACTGCCTGAACTATTAGGTGGTTCTGCTGACCTTGCAGGTTCTAACCTGACATTATGGAAAGGCTGTAAAGGTTTAACTGCCGACGATGCATCAGGCAACTATGTATTCTATGGCGTACGTGAGTTTGGTATGAGTGCCATTATGAATGGTGTTGCTCTGCATGGTGGACTCATCCCTTACGGTGCTACCTTCTTAATGTTCATGGAGTACGCGCGTAATGCGGTGCGCATGTCCGCGTTAATGAAGCAACGCGTACTCTATGTATTTACTCATGACTCCATTGGTTTAGGTGAAGATGGCCCAACTCATCAGCCAGTTGAACAAATGGCTAGCTTACGTACTACGCCTAACTTAGACACATGGCGCCCATGTGATGCGGTTGAGTCTGCTGTGGCGTGGAAATACGCTCTAGAGCGTAAAGATGGACCAAGTGCGCTGATTTTCAGCCGGCAAAACTTAGATCATCAAGCCCGTACAGAAGCACAAGTTGCCAATATCAACCGTGGTGGTTATGTACTAAAAGACTGCCAAGGCGAGCCTGAGCTTATTTTAATATCTACTGGCTCGGAAGTCGGCTTGGCGGTTAAAGCCTATGATGCGTTGACCGCTCAAGGACGCAAGGTACGAGTTGTTTCTATGCCATCAACCAATGTGTTTGATGTGCAAGATGCGGCTTATAAACAAAGTGTTCTACCTATTGAAGTAGGTGCACGTATTGCCATTGAAGCCGCACATGCTGATTTCTGGTACAAATACGTAGGTTTAGATGGCCGCATTATTGGTATGCATAGCTATGGTGAGTCAGCACCTGCAGAACAATTGTTCGCAGAGTTTGGCTTTACCTTAGATAACGTATTGTCTTGCGCCGCTGAACTATTGGAAGACTAATTAAGTCATCAGCCCTAGCCTTGGCTAGGGCTATCTTCTAAATAAGGTTGTAGCATGTCATCGCGTCCCTTTCGAATTGCATTAAATGGTTACGGGCGTATTGGTCGTTGCGTTTTGCGTGCCTTGCACGAGCGCAAGTTGCCAATAAACCTTGAAATTGTCGCGTTAAATGATCTTGCCGATCAAGCCAGCATTGAGTACTTAACACGCTTTGACTCTACCCATGGACGCTTTCCTGGCGAAGTTGAAGTAGAAGATAATTGTCTGCATATTAATGGGCAGTGTGTGCAGGTGTTGCGCCAAGCTGAACCAGAAAATATTGACTGGCAAGCGCTTAATATAGACTTGCTTTTGGAATGCTCAGGGCAATACACCAGTCGCGATCAAGCCATGCGTTTTATTCGTGCAGGTGTGCCGCGCATGCTCTTATCACAGCCTATGGCAAGCGCAGAAGATATAGATGCAACTGTCGTTTATGGCTTTAACCATACGACATTAACTGGGCAGGAAATATTAGTTTCTAATGCGTCATGTACCACCAACTGCGGGGTGCCTGTGCTAAATGTGTTGAATCAAGCCTTTGGTATTGATCAAGCCTTTATTACGACAATTCATTCAGCCATGAATGATCAGCCCGTGATTGATGCGTATCATCATCCAGATTTACGTCGTACCCGCTCGGCATTTCAATCTATTATCCCAGTGTCAACAGGTTTAGCCCGCGGAATTGAACGACTATTACCCGAACTAACCGGGCGTATTACAGCCAAGGCAATGCGTGTGCCGACAGTGAATGTCTCTTGTTTAGATATCACTGCTCATGTACAGCAAAGAGTGGATAAACAACAGGTGAATACTGCTTTGCAAACAGCCGCTAAGCAAGGCGTCTTACAAGGTTTATTAGGCTATACCGAGTTGCCACATGCCAGTTGCGATTTTAACCATGACCCTCATTCGGCGGTATTAGATGCCAGCTTAACCCAAGTGTGTGGTGAGCGAATGCTGAATATAGTGGTCTGGTTTGACAATGAGTGGGGCTTTGCCAATCGCATGCTAGATACAGCCCATTACTTTTTAACAAAAGCTGCCACCAATAGCCCAGTAAAGGACTAAGAATGACTGTTTTGACTATGAAAGATATTGATCTTGCTGGTCAGCGAGTGCTGATTCGTGAAGATCTTAATGTGCCAGTTAAAAATGGCCTAGTTACCAGTGATGCACGTATTCTAGCGGCGCTGCCAACGATTCGTCTTGCCCTAGAAAAAGGCGCAGCAGTACTGGTTTGCTCACACCTAGGTCGTCCTGATGAAGGGCAATTTAGTGAAGAAAATAGCCTAGCTCCCGTTGCGGCCTACTTAAGTAAAGCACTGAATCGAGACGTTCCTTTAGTACGTGATTACTTAGAGGGCGTAGAGGTACAAGCAGGTGAAATCGTACTCTTAGAGAATGTACGCTTTAATCTGGGTGAAAAGAAAAACACAGATGAATTGGCCAAAAAATACGCGGCGCTGTGTGACGTCTTTGTGATGGATGCTTTCGGCACAGCGCACCGTGCTCAAGGTTCCACACATGGTGTAGCAAAATTTGCTAAAGTAGCCTGTGCAGGGCCTTTATTAGCTGCTGAGCTTGATGCCTTAGGCAAAGCGCTAGATAAACCAGCGCGACCAATGGCAGCCATTGTGGCAGGTTCAAAAGTATCGACTAAGTTAGATGTGCTCAATAGTTTATCCGAGCTATGTGATCAGCTTATTGTTGGCGGTGGCATTGCCAATACATTTTTAGCGGCTGCTGGTTTGCCTGTTGGTAAATCGCTTTATGAGCCTGAATTGGTAGAAACAGCCAAACAAATTGCAGCTAAAGTAAGTGTACCATTACCTGTTGATGTGGTAGTTGCCAAAGCTTTTGCAGCAGATGCACAGGCGACAGTAAAGGCAGTGGCGGATGTGGCAGAGGACGATATGATTTTAGATATTGGCCCACAAACAGCCCAGCAATTTGCTCAACTACTAACTAGTTCAGGCACTATTTTATGGAATGGTCCTGTGGGTGTATTTGAGTTTGACCAATTTGGCAACGGCACAAAAGTGTTAGCGCAAGCTATTGCACAAAGTTCGGCGTTTTCTATTGCAGGCGGTGGAGATACCCTTGCAGCAATAGATAAGTATAATGTAGCACAAGATATTTCTTATATTTCTACTGGTGGTGGAGCTTTCCTTGAATTTGTTGAAGGAAAAGTATTACCAGCAGTTGAAGTTTTACAGCAGCGCGCAAAAGCGTAAGCTTATTTTATGTTTAGCCAGCGTGCCAAGCTGGCTAAAAACACTTAATTAATCCCAAGTAGGAGACTACTTATGGCACTAATTAGCATGCGTCAAATGCTTGATCACGCCGCTGAATATGGCTATGGCGTACCAGCATTCAACGTAAATAACTTAGAACAAATGCGCGCTATCATGGAAGCAGCGGATAAAACCGACTCCCCTGTTATTGTGCAGGCATCAGCAGGTGCACGCAAATATGCTGGCGCCCCTTTCTTACGCCATTTAATTTTGGCGGCAGTTGAAGAATTTCCGCATATTCCAGTATGTATGCATCAAGATCATGGCACTAGCCCTGATGTTTGTCAGCGTTCAATTCAACTGGGTTTTTCCTCAGTCATGATGGACGGTTCATTAGGTGCAGATGGTAAAACACCAACGACCTATGAATACAATGTTGAGGTTACTCGTCGCACAGTTGAAATGGCCCATGCGTGCGGTGTTTCTGTTGAAGGTGAGCTAGGCTGCCTAGGTAGCCTAGAAACAGGCACAGCAGGCGAAGAGGATGGCATTGGCGCAGAAGGCAAGCTAGATCTAGAGCAGATGCTGACTGATCCAGAAGAAGCGGCTGATTTTGTACGTAAAACCCAAGTAGATGCTCTTGCTATTGCGATTGGTACTAGTCACGGAGCGTATAAATTCACTAAACCACCTACAGGCGACACCTTAGCCATTGAGCGTATTAAAGAAATCCATAAACGCATCCCTAATACGCACTTAGTCATGCATGGATCAAGCTCTGTACCTCAAGAATGGTTAGCTATTATTAATGAGTTTGGTGGCGATATTAAAGAAACTTATGGTGTGCCTGTTGAGGAAATTGTAGAGGGCATCAAGCACGGCGTACGTAAGGTCAACATTGATACTGACTTGCGCTTAGCTTCTACAGGTGCAATGCGCCGCTTTATGGCACAAAACCCTAGCGAGTTTGATCCACGTAAGTTCTTTAGCGAAACAGTTAAGGCCATGCGTGATGTGTGTATCGCACGTTACGAAGCCTTTGGTGCAGCGGGACATGGTTCAAAAATTAAACCAATTTCTCTTGAGAAAATGTATTTGCGCTATGCCAGCGGTGAATTAGACGCTAAGGTTAACTAAAACAAAAAGCCCACCAAATAGTGGGCTTTTTGTTATTGAAACTTCAAGTTACATATCTGGTCATTTAGTTTGACCAGTGACAAATAATCGCAGGCTAATAGTTTGTTATAGTGTTTGAATATTAGCTTATGCATAAAGTAAGCGGGGAGAAATCATGCAAGGGAACAAAGAAGTTGTTGAATGTTTGAAAGTATTATTGCGTGGCGAGCTAGCGGCTCGTGACCAATACTTTGTTCATTCACGCTTATACGAAGACATGGGGTTAACCAAGCTCTATGAACGTATTAATCATGAAATGGAAGAAGAAACTCAGCATGCTGACGCTTTACTAAAGCGCATTCTATTTCTAGAAGGCAAGCCTGATATGTCGCCAGAGTCATTTACCTATGGTGTTGATGTACCAGACATGCTGCGTAAAGATCTTGCTTTAGAATACAACGTACGTGCTGCTTTAAGTAAAGGCATGGCTTTATGTGAAGCACATGGTGACTTCGTTTCACGTGATCTGCTACTTGTACAATTACAGGATACCGAAGAAGATCACGCTTATTGGCTAGAAAAACAGTTAGGCTTGATCGAGAAGATTGGTCTTGAAAACTATTTACAGTCACAAATGAATTAACTTGTGTCTGTGGTCATGTAAAGCTGAATGTTCAGCTTTACTTTATTTACCCAACAACATCGATGTGAAGGGGAATTAATATGATTCGTAAATTAGCTTTAGCTTCAGTTTTAGCAGCGCTTACTGCACCAGCATTCGCAGCAGACTGCGCTGTAACTATTGAAGGCACTGACCAAATGTCTTGGAATCTATCAAACATTGAAGTGAGCAAAAGCTGCACTAAGTTTGATGTGACGCTAAAACACGTTGGCACCTTGCCAAAAAATGTAATGGGTCATAACTTTGTTTTAACTAAACAAGCAGACTACCAAGCCGTTGCGCAAGAAGGTATGGCTCTAGGTTTAGACAAAAACTATGTTAACGACGCTGATGCACGCGTAATTGCACACACTCCAGTCATTGGTGGTGGTGAATCTGCAACGGTATCTATTGACGTTAGCAAACTATCAGCAGATGAGGCTTATGAGTATTTCTGCTCATTCCCAGGCCATTTCGCAATTATGAAAGGTACTCTAAAACTAGTTGATTAATACTAGTGGTTAGCCAATGAATATGTTGGCTAATTGAGCACTTTGAAAGCTTGATCCTAGTAATAGGGTCAGGCTTTTTTATTTCTATAAGGTCAATTGCAACATATGAAAAAATACATTGTATGGGCTTTGCTAGTGCTCTGTTGCAGCCAAGCTCAAGCTGAAACTATTAAGTGTAAACCTGTAAAAATAATCACAGGTGATACCTTTACATGTGAACAGGCGGATAAAAAAATAATCACCGTCAAATTAAATCAAATTGAAGCGCCAACATTAGCTCAAGCATATGGACAGGAAGCTAAACGGTTTTTATCTCGTTATTTAGATAGATTTGTTGAACTTGATATTTATGGTGATAACGAGGCTGAGCCAATAACAGCGACAGGTTATATTTATAGGAGGTGTAGTTGCAACCCAATAGACCATCCGTTAGCTGACTTAAACAAGTCAACAGACTGTGGTTGTCGCTCTGATATCAACAAAATAATGATTGACCAAGGTTATGCATGGCATTCACCCTTTAGCCAAAGCAATCCTGAATATATCAAAGCCGAACAAGAAGCTAGAAACAATAAGCGTGGCTTGTGGGCAGACCCTAACCCAATAGCGCCTTGGCAATGACATAACTAGCCGAATTAATACATAGTTTGATTATGCTAGGATAGATAACTAATTCATAAACCTACTAAGCCGTATTGATCTTTCGCTGACGTAGAGTGCACGGCATACGCAACTAATATTTGAGAAGTTCTGATGATCAAAATTTTCGCTGTTGTGTGTAAAAAACTGCTACTAAGCCTGTTATTGTTGTTACAGGTAGCCTGCGTTGGTATACAAAAAAATGATACTGTCGTTTTTGTGGCTAAGCCAACTTGGATTTCAGGTATTAAAGTGGGAGATAACTACAGTAAAGACTTCCCTGACGCAGTTCAAGGTGAGCATATAGAAGTAGTGAATGCGGGTTTTTGGCTAATGAGTACTCAGCAAGAAACCAAGCTGGCTTATGAGTTTGCGTTAAAAGTTATACAGCCATTTAACCGTAAAGTTTATTCACGAGCCATACTGGCTGACCCCAGTGATGTGGATCATCCGTTTGTTTATGATCACTCTTTAGATATGAACACACCCGCTACTTTGGTCCGCCATAACCATATTGAAGGCCTGCAAGATGGGCAACAATACACACTCTATTTTGAGTTTTATGCTGACCCTGAGCGCACGCATTTAATAGAGCGTATTGAGCAACCTATACGTTCAGCGTTAATACAAGAGAATAACTGTGTCTACTTTGGTAAAGTACTGAGCCAAGAACGTTTTAATCAAGAAAAGATGGCATTGTTTTGCGCAAAATAACTTAACGCTTAATTGGTTGTATGAAATTTACTTACGCCTGGTGTCTTGCTGAAATGTACTAAGCTATCTAATAAAATTTCAGCCGCAGGACCCAGTGGCTTAACCTTAGTGGTGTATAGATAGAAACGATGAGATTGAACTTGCCCCGGTTCTAATTTAATGGCTTTTAACTTACCACTGGCCAACTCGGCAGTTATTAAATGCCTAGGCAGCCAAGCAAAACCTAAGCCATTACTAACAAAATGAATAGCTGTTTCAAAGTTAGTCACTGTCCAGCGTTGTTGCGCATGTAACCAGCCCATATCGCGTGGGTTGATACGACCTGAATCACGCAACACCACCTGTAGATGCTGGGTAAGCTCATGCTCTAGGTTGATACCTGTATATTTATGCAAAGGATGTTCAGGATGAGCGACAGCAACAAACTCAATCAGGTCTAATTCAACAGGTAGATAACCATTAATTTTTAATGTGCTAACAATGATATCAGCCTTACCGCTAAGTAGTAGCTCTTCACTTCCAGACAAAATTTCTTCACTTAGCGTTAACTTGCAGCCTTTACTTAAGGGCATAAAAGCACGTAATGCAGCCATTAATCGTTCTTTAGGGTAAGCCGCATCTACAGCTAGGTGCAGTTCAGCCTCCCAGCCCTTTTCAATGTTACACGCCAAGGCCTCCAGAGCTAGTGCGTGATCTGTTAATTGACGTGCTTGGCGCAAAAGGATTTGCCCAGCCTCTGTTAGCACTGCTTTGCGACCATCAATACGCAATAAAGAAACCCCAAGCGCCTCTTGCAAGCGGTTAATGTTATAGCTAACAGATGATTGTGATCTATGCAGGGCGCTCGCTGCTTGGGCAAATCCGCCATGGTCGATGACAGCTTGCAATGTACTCCATTGCTCTAGTGATGCACGAGGTTTTGCCATATAAAATATTTAAATTAATAATGATAGATTCTAATTTTGCATTGTATGTGATTTTCTAGAATATCAATATATAA